>JBCBTR010000006.1:0-20712 GCA_039818545.1 Pseudomonadota bacterium | reverse complement strand
GCTGATCTGTCGCCAACTCCCTCAAATTTCATGGATCTCTTTTACGCCGGCTATACCGGCCTTGGCGATAGATCAGCCCCGAAGACCAGGAGGATCAGGGATATGAGCGCGATCGATATTCGAAGGACAGACGGCGTCGGGGCCGAAATTCACGGCGTTAACCTTGCTGCGGGTGTTTCAGACGAGGATTTCACGGCCATTCAGGATGCATTTGCAGAGCACGGCGTCATATTTTTCCGGGATCAGGACATCAGCGAGACACAGCACATCGCCTTTGCGCAGCGTTGGGCTGTGATCAATGTTAACCGCTTTTTCGCAGCCCATCCGGGCCATCCCGAGATCGCGCTCGTGTCCAAAGAACCGGACCAGAAAGACAATATTGGCGGCGGTTGGCACACCGATCATTCCTATGATGCCGAACCTGCGATGGGCTCGATTCTCGTCGCCCGCGAATTGCCGGAAACGGGCGGCGATACGATGTTCTCATCCATGTATGCGGCCTATGAAGGCCTGCCAGACGATGTGCAACAGCAGATCGACGGACTGAAAGCGGTTCACTCTGCGCGACAGATTTTCGGCGAGGCCCCGGACACTTACTACAACAAGACGGATGCCGGTGGCGCGCGCATCGGCAATGCCTCGGTCGCTGACACGCTGACAGACGTGATCCATCCGGTCGTGATCACCCATCCGTTGAGCGGGAAAAAGGCGCTCTATGTGAACCCGGCCTTCACGACACGTATTGAGGGTATGGATGAGGACGCGTCAGACGCGTTGCTGACGCAACTATATGCAGCGGCGGCTGACAAATCTCATGTTCATCGGTTCGAATGGCGGCCCGGAAGCATCGCCTTCTGGGACAACAGATCGACCTGGCACTGGGCGTTGAACGACTATCAGGGCCAGCGTCGCGTGATGCACCGCATCACACTTGAAGGCTGCGCCCTGAACTAGACGCCTATTCGGCGTCTTCCGCCTCTTCATCCTCAACAACCGGTGCAAGCAGAACCTCGCAGCTGGTTAGGGTGACTGGTTCAGCGCCGGCAATAGACACATTGGCTGTCGATAGATCTTCAGTGATGGCGAAGGTGAAAGCCACTTCCTCAGACGGGATCTCCCCGTCAGCCGTTGGCTCGGCATCGACGACCGGGCATTCAGCATTGATGCCGACTGCGATCCCGCCATCAACCTCTTCGCGGGCGAAATCGCCAAACCGGCAGGCGCGATTGGCGAGCGGATCCACGATCCGGCCCGGAGCGACATACAGCGCGCCGTCCGGGCAGTCTGCGGCTTCCGTTCCCCAAAGTCCGATATGCGCATTGGCCCGGCGGAACGCCTGAAAGGCCTGCGAGCCGTCTGTGTTGTTCGCACGTGACACCGCGCTCGCCAGTGTGGCGGCATTGTCGGTCGTGGCGGGCAGCTCAGGCGTGTTGTTCGAGCCATAGGAGCCACCGCAAGCGGCAAGCGTACAGGCAGCGAGTGCATAGAGCGGGGCGCGATACGTCATGGATTTCTCCGTAAATCTCAGTTCGCGGCGACCTTAACCGAACCGTATCGGCACGCAACTGCGGGACTGGTAAGGTTTCTTGCCCGCCTGACATAAACCGGCGATGGTTCGCGCGATTCTGAAGCAATGACGGGGCAGAATGGAATGACGGAGGACGTGCTGACGCGGGTCGAGAACGGTTTGGGGCGCATCACGCTCAACCGTCCCAAAGCTCTTCACGCGCTGAATCTGCCGATGTGCTCGGCGATTCTATCCGCCCTGAACGCATGGGCCGGGGATGACGAGGTTCATATGGTCGTCGTCGATCATGCGAGCGGCACGCGCGGCTTCTGTGCGGGCGGCGACATTCGCATGCTGGCTGATAGCGGGCAGGGTGACGCCTCCGAGGCGCGGGCGTTCTTTGCCGAGGAGTACCGAATGAATGCGGCGATTGCTGCGTTTCCCAAGCCATATCTTGCGATCATGGACGGCGTCACAATGGGCGGGGGTGTGGGCCTGTCCGTTCATGGCAGCCACCGCATCGCGACCGAACACACGACCTTCGCCATGCCGGAAACGGGGATCGGGCTCTTCCCTGATGTCGGGGGCGGCTGGTTCCTGCCGCGACTTCGCGGCGAGTTGGGCACATGGCTCGCGCTGACGGGGGCCCGTTTGAAAGGCGCGGACGTGGCGGCTGCAGGTGTCGCGACCAGATTTCTGCCCGCTGAACTCCTGCCGAACCTGTCTTCCAAACTCGAGCAGGCCGACTTTTCCGTCGATGCTGCCGAACTGTTGAACGTAATCATCGGGGGGTTCACCCATGCGACCCCCGCAGGCTCGTTCGAGGATCACAGGGCGACAATTGATGCGTGTTTCGCCTTCGATACCGCCGAAGAAATCGTTGCTGCTCTGGAAGAGGATAGCGGCGAATGGGCCGCAGCGCAGGCGAAGACGATCCGGTCCAAATCACCTGAGACGGTGAAGGTTGCCCTGCGTCAGCTGAGGGAAGGCGCTGCACTTGCGGATTTCGAGGATAACATGCGGATGGAGTACCGGATCGGTTGGCGGAAAGTTCAAAGCGCCGATTTCATCGAGGGGGTTCGTGCTGTGATCATCGATAAGGACAATGCGCCGAACTGGTCCCCGGCAACACTGGAAGACGTGTCAGACGAGTATGTCGACCGCTTCTTCGCGCCGCTTGGCGAAAATGAACTGGCTTTTTCATGAATACTGAATTGAGGGATGAACTCGCGGCCTGGTGCGCGTCCTATGTGACGGCATTCTCTGCCTATGATTCCAGCGGCGTGGCTGACCACTGGCTGTTCCCGGCACTGATCACGCAGGAAGGGCGCACGCTCTTGTTCAAGGATCGCGACAAGTTCGATGCAAACACGCGCAGCCTTTTGAGCTTCTACAGCAAGCAGGGCGTTGCCCGCGCGGAGCGGACATTGGTCGAGGCAATGGCCATGAACGAGGATAACGCGTCCATGCGGGTGGAAGACAGGATGGTGCGCGAAGACGGTGCGGTGATCGTATCGTGGGAAGCGGCTTACGTGCTGACGCGCACGCGAAAGGGCTGGCGCGCGGTGCTCGCGGCAGCGGATGGCGAGATGGACGCCTGGAAGGCACGCGGCACGCCGCTGGGTCGAGGATAGGAGAAGGTCAGATGGCAAAGGTCGCGTTTATCGGGCTCGGCAATATGGGCGGCGGCATGGCTGCCAATCTCGTTGCGGCTGGCCACGTTGTGCAGGCATTCGATCTCAATGCTGACGCGGTGAAGGATGCTGTGTCTCATGGCGCTGTCGGCGCAGAGCGGCTTCAGGATGCCGTGTCCGGTGCTGCCACGGTCGTCAGCATGTTGCCCGCCGGCCAGCATGTTCGCGGTGTCTATGGCGGCGAAGACGGTGTGTTCACGCATACCGCGCCGGGATCCATCCTGATCGATTGCTCCACGATCGATGTGGAGAGCGCACGGGCCGTTTCAGCCGAGGCGACCCTGAACGGCTTTCCGATGGTGGATGCGCCTGTGTCTGGCGGCGTTGCCGCGGCGCAGGGCGGGACGTTGACGTTCATGGTCGGCGGATCCGAAGAAGCCTTCGGCAAGGCAGAGCCTATCCTGTCTGCGATGGGTAAGACCGTGATTCATGCCGGAGACCCCGGTGCGGGGCAGGCGGCCAAGATTTGCAACAACATGCTTCTGGCGATCACAATGATTGGCACATGCGAGGCGTTCGCCATGGCTGAGAAACTCGGCCTTAATCAGCAAACCTTCTTTGATATCTCTTCAAAAGCGTCCGGGCAGAGCTGGTCGATGACAAGTTACTGTCCGGTTCCGGGCGTCGGGCCGGAATCTCCCGCCGACAGAAACTACGAGCCCGGCTTTGCGGCGGCTATGATGCTTAAGGATTTAAAGCTCGCCAAAGCTGCAGCGACTGATGCCGGAGCCTCAACACCCATGGGCGCACTGGCCGAAGCGCTTTATCAGGCATACTCCATTCAGGGGAATGATGGTAAAGATTTCAGTGGGATTATTAATACTTTGACGGGCAAATAAGCATCAAATTAAACAATAATTAGGCCCCAGCGTGTAACTAACCCTCACTACAACAAAAGTTGAGTGGGTGATGATTATGAATACCGATAGCGCTGTAGCGCAAACTTCCGCCGTTGCTGACGACTTTCTGAAGTCGCTGTCACTTCTCGAGCAGGCTCACCGCCGGCTCCACGATGTCGTCAAAGACGACCTTGAGCGCAGCGGCGAACGTTCGCTGACGGGCGTTCAGGCCCTTCTGATCTACGAGATTGGCGATGAAGAGACGCCTGCTTCTGCACTGCGCGCTCGCGGGGCCTTTGCTGGCACGAGCCTCTCATACAACGTCAAGAAGCTTCAGGAAGGCGGCTACCTTACGCAGGAGCGCTCCAAGGAAGACAAACGTACGGTTCACCTGAAACTGACTGAGCGTGGTCTCGCTGTTCGTGACCGTGTCGCTGGCCTCTTCGAGAAGCAGGCGGCTGCGCTTGAGCCAACCGCAAGTGTTCGCCATGACGACCTGGCGCACCTGAACAAGACGGTTTCACGTCTTGAGCGCTTCTGGTCCGACCAGATCCGTTACCAGCTCTAAGAGCTCACACTGACACCAGACCGGTGTAAGTGAACATCCGCTTGCCCGCATGGCCTGGACTGAATACTGTCCGGGCGATGCGGGGGGCGGTTTTCACGTTCTGGGCGGCGATGTTTGCCGCGAAAGCTTTGGCTGCGCCATGGGGACAGGCCGATGGCGAGACGTATGCGCAAGTGTCTTTCGCTGCCGAGGAGGTCGAAGGTCTCACCGCCCGTCGGTTCGATGCGTATGCCGAGTATGGTTTGGCAGATAGCTGGACGGTCACCGCCAAGGCGGAAACTGTTCTTTTCGACAATAACGAAGACTTCAATGCCGAGGGGTTCCGGGCGACCGTTCGCAAGGAACTGTATCGGGGAAACCGGTTTGTTGTCGCGGTTGAGGGCGGGGTCCTCAATGGCGCTGCCTTCGGCGGGGCACCCGATGGATGCGACACGACCGGAGCGGAAGCGCGCGTTGGGGCGGGATGGTCCGGCGGTTTCGAGGAGGAGCGTGAGTGGTTTGCCTTCGCTGATCTGGCCCGGCGGGCTCATGAGGGTGGATGTGAACGCGACCGGCTGGAACTTGGCTACGGATCTCGTGTGGTTGGCGAGGTCTACTTGGTGAATCAGCTCTGGCTGGAGCGTGGCTCCGGCGATGCCCGTTCCGACAAGCTCGAAACGGCACTTGTCTGGCGGGCAGGCTTCGCGGATGTCTCCGTGGCTTATAGGGAAGAACTGAGTGGCCGCTTTGATGAAACAGGCATTGTTTTTGCGGTAGCAAAGCGTTTTTGAAGGGTTCGCAGCGCACGCCGCGTGCGATACGAAAAGATATGCCTGACACCGCCTTGCCAGCCGTGAAACCTCTCAGCCGAAAGGCGCTCATTCGGGGGCTCGATGCGCTTGAGGAGCGTTTGCTGTGGCTCTCCTCCTGGATGATCCACAATGCCAATCATCTGCGTGAGAGCCGGGATGGGTTGAAAGTCGGTGGTCACCAGGCCTCGTGCGCCTCCATGACGACGATCATGTCAGCGCTCTATTTTCATGCGCTGCGCAATCAGGATCGGGTCGCAGTCAAGCCGCATGCTTCGCCAGTGCTCCACGCCATCGAATACATTATGGGCCGGCAGAGCATTGAGAACCTCAAGAACTTTCGCGGGTTCGGCGGCGCGCAGAGCTATCCCAGCCGGACCAAGGATGACATCCGCGTCGACTTTTCGACCGGCTCCGTTGGCCTCGGCGTGGCCATCACAGCCTTTGCGTCCCTCGTTCAGGATGTGTTGCTGGCGAAGGGATGGCGGAGCGAGGCAGAGGCCGGGCGCTTCATTTCCCTGCTTGGCGATGCGGAGCTCGATGAGGGCAACATCTACGAAGCACTGATCGAGAGTTACAAGCACGATATCCGCAATACGTGGTGGATCGTCGACTACAATCGGCAGAGCCTCGACGCGACGACGTCCGAGCGCATGTTCGACCGCTTCGACGACATTTTCGAAACCGCTGGCTGGGACGTGATGACGCTCAAATACGGCGTGCGGCAGCGCGCGGCGTTCAAGAAGCCGGGCGGGCAACGCCTCCGCAAATGGATTGATCAATGTCCGAATGATCTGTACGCGGCGCTTTCCTATGAAGGCGGCGCAGCATGGCGGGAACATCTGGAGTCTGATCTCAAGCGCTCTGCGAAAGCGCTGGAACTAATCGCGACATACTCCGATGACGAGCTTGCCAATCTGATGACGGAGCTTGGCGGACATTGTCTGTACACGCTGCTTGAAGCATTCGAAGAGGCTGCTGCCAGCGACACGCCGAAGTTTATCATCGCTTACACAGTGAAAGGCCGGCGGCTGCCCTTTCAGGGTCACAAGGATAATCACTCTGGCCTGATGACGCCCGGCCAGATCGATGCCCTGCGTAAAAAACTCGATATTCCGCAAGGGAATGAATGGTTGCCGCTTGCGGGCCTTTCGGATAGCCGGACAAGCGATGCCGAGGCGGTGCTTTCAAGGGTGCGCTATGCAGAGGACCCAGCCTCTCAGGCTGCCGTGCCTGTTGCTGTTCCGGCGCTGTCAGACTTTCCTGATCCCGGGGCCAAGACCCAGTCAACGCAGGTCGCCTTCGGCAAGATTCTGAATGATCTCGCCCGCGAAGACACCGACTTCGTTCAGCGGATCATGACGACGTCGCCGGATGTCACGGTCTCCACGAACCTTGGTGGCTTTGTAAATCGCAAGGGGCTCTTTTCCCGCACGGCGGAGGCTGACGTCTTCAAAGAGCTGAAGATTGCGAGCCCGCAAATCTGGGCGCATACGCCTGAGGGCCAGCATATCGAGCTGGGGATCGCTGAGAACAATCTCTTCCTGATGCTCGCGGCGCTGGGACTGTCGAAGGATCTCTTCGGCGAACAGCTCTTCCCGATCGGGACGGTCTACGACCCCTTCATCGCGCGCGGCCTCGATGCTCTGAACTATGCTTGCTATCAGGATGCGCGCTTCATTCTGGCGGCGACGCCTTCCGGCCTCACCCTGAGCCCGGAGGGTGGGGCTCACCAGTCCATCACGTCGCCCGTTATTGGAATGGGCCAGCCGGGCCTGACTTATTACGAGCCCGCTTTCGCGGACGAAGTGCGTGTCTGCCTGCGTGAGGCCTTCGAGGCTGTGCAGCGGCCAGATGGACACTCCACATATCTGCGACTGTCGACCCGGCCGCTTGTTCAGCCAGATCGTGAATTGAATAGGGCGCTTGTCGACGACATCGTGTCAGGGGCGTACTGGGTGGAGGCTCCGGGCGAAGGCGCAGAAATCGTTGTGGCGTATGCTGGTGCCATGGCGGTTGAAGCGCGTGCGGCCTGGGAACAACTCAATGAAGACTGTGGTGGGGCGGGCCTTCTGGCGATCACGTCCCCGGACCGGCTTCACGCAGAGTGGACGCGAAGCACTCGCGCCGCATGGACGGGCGAGGCGTCTGGTGCGAGCCACATCGAACAGCTTCTCGGTCGCGTGCCCGGAGGGACTCCAATCGTAGCGCTCATCGACGGCGCACCGGGCACGCTGTCCTGGATAGGCTCCGTGGATGGCCGGCGAGTCGCAACGCTGGGTCTGGAACGGTTCGGACAGACCGGAGACCTGCCAGATATCTACCGTGAGTATCGCATGGACGCAGACGCCGTGCTTGACGCTGCCGCGAGCCTACTCGCCCTCTGACGGTGTCCAGCCTGTCTCCACCATCAGGTAGGCGATGACAGCATGGCGATCATCTTCGCGTCGCACACCGGCGAAGCTCATCCGGTTGCCGGGAAGGAATGTGCGCGGATTGGCAAGCCATTGTTCAAGCTGCTCGGGTGTCCAGACAAAGTCGGCCTCCTGTAGCGCGCTTGAATAGGCGAAGCCCTCCGCAGTGCCAATCTCACGCCCGAAAAAGCCACTCAGATTGGGGCCGACGCGGTGTCCGGCTCCTTCTTCAAGCAGGTGGCAGGACACACAGAGCTTGAAGGTCCGGCGTCCACGCGCGTAATCCGCGTCCTGATAGGGCTGTGGAAGAGCGGCAAAGACGTCAGACGGGACTTCCGGGGCAGTGGCCGGCGCTGAAGCTGCCGTCGCGCTGGGTGAGGGTTCGACTGTACTCGATTGATTATTATCAGAAATTTCTGTGTTGGTGGTTGGCGTCTCGGCTGCTTCGCTGCCGCCGCCGCAGGCCGCCAGTAAGGTCAGAGCAAAAGCGGAGACCACGGTATTTCCAAGAAATTTCATCAAAATCAGTCCTGTAGGGATTTGTCTTCGATGGTTTCTCGCATGAGGGCCCCCGGCAGGTAAAGGGGCGTCAGTGCCGCAGGAAAAATCCAATCAATACAAATTACTGCGAGGATTTCATGTCAGCGATCTGGTTCTTCTCCCTGAGAATCACGCGTTCCAGTCGCGCGCCAGACTAGTGCTGATCGCACCAGTTGCGGCGGCGGCCAACGGCGGGTAAGCGCGACGTATGGCCAAGCGTAAGAAGAAGAAGCCTCATATTGCGCCCGATATCACGACCGCCGACGGCCGTCTGAGAGCACGCCGGGAGTTGATCTGGGGTGATCACGGCTTTCTGCGCGTGCGGTTTCGCAACCTTCACCGGATTTCCGATGAGATGTGGCGCTCCAACCAGCCCAGCCCGCGCCAGATCGAAGACCATGTGCGCGAGCGTGGCATCAAAACGATTATCAATCTGCGCGGTGAGAGCACGAAGGGCTACTACCTGCTGGAAAAGGAGGCGTGCGAGGCGTTCGGCGTTGATCTTGTTGATTTTCAGGTCTTTTCCCGGGACACGCCGACCCGCGAGAAGATTTTCGGCGCGCGCGACTTGTTCAACACGATCCGCTATCCGGCGCTGATGCATTGCAAGTCCGGCGCGGACCGGGCGGGGCTGATGAGCGTGCTCTACCGCTTGCTGCGGGAAGAGGTGCCGTTCGAAGAGGCGGTCGGGCAACTCTCATTTGATTATCTACACGTAAAACAAGGCAAGACGGGGATTCTGGACGCATTCTTCGATGCCTATCGCCAGTTCAATGCCCATACGCCAAAGTCGTTTCTGGACTGGGTCGCGGAAGACTATGACCGTGAAGCCGTCAAAGCTCGCTTCCTTGAGAGCTTCGAGTCGAGACTGAACATCGATAAACTACTAGGGCGCGAGTAACGGCCATTTCCACTGGCATGGCTGTGATATTCGTGGAAGCGTGCCTCGGAAATCACGCGCCTGAGAGGAAACGGCCATGAAGAAGTACATTTTCGCATCTGCACTCATGCTGGGACTTGCCGCTTGCGGCGGTGGTGGCGGCGGAAAAGCCGCGCTCGTAAGAGCCTGCACCGATGACGGAACCTCGACCGCTGAATGCGAATGCATGGCCGATGCAGCACAGGAAGAACTAGATCCTGCAACCTTCGATAAGCTGGTAGATGCAGCCAATGAAGGTGAGGAAGCGGCGGAAGAGATCATGACGAATCTGACGCCAGAAGAGCAGGGTAAGTTCATGGCGTTCGCCATGAAAGCTGCTATGACTTGCAGCGCATCCTAGAACGGGGATGGCAGAGCGTACCGGAGGGGTTCCATGAAGTTCTTCATAATCAATAGTTTTCGCACGATGGTCTATGTGGCCTACATCGCCGTGATCGTCGGCGGCATCGGCCTTGGCGTGTATCAGAGCGGTGAGTGGAGCAATGCGGTGCTCAGCGTCGATGGCAGCGTCGCGCAGATTGCCGACATTGTCGTGTTCTCGCTTGGCGGCTGGATCGTGGCGAGCCTGATCTGCGGGCTGATCGTCACGCTGCTCGACATTCGGGACGATATCAACGACCGCCTGCCGGACGCACGTCGCGACGACTGAGCCGGATCGGGTAACAAACAGAACAACGACGCCGCCGGGCCAACTCGGCGGCGTTTTTCGTTGTGCAAGAGTGGTTGCGCCGGAGCCGTCGCCGGTACATCTAACGCCCATGTCAAAAACAGATACCGACCCCGCCAAATTGCTCGAGGCCTTGCTGGACCAGTGCAAGGCCGCCGGCGCGACAGACGCCGATGCCCGCATCGCTCGTGGTCGCGGCGTCAGCGTGAATGTCCGCGAAGGCAAGCTTGAAGACATCGAGCGCTCTGAATCTCAGGGGGTCGCGCTGCGGTGCCTGTTCGGGCAGCGCCAGGCGCATGTTTCGGGCTCTGATCTGAGCGCAGAAGGCTTGAGCGCGCTGGCTGAGCGGTGTGTGGCGATGGCGAAGGCCGTGCCTGAAGATCCGTATTGCGGTCTTGCACCGGCCGAGGATCTCGCGCGTGACCTTCCGGAGCTCGACCTGTCGGGCGATGGCGAGATTTCGGCTGAGAAACTGGAGGCGGACGCGTTGCTTGCAGAGGCGACGGCACTTGATGTGGACAACGTCAAATCGGTGTCGAGCTGTAGCGCCGGGTGGGATGAAACCGAGCGCTGGGTTGCGTCTACGAACGGGTTTTCATCTTATCGCTTCGGAGGTTCTTCCGGGCTTGGTCTCGCGGTTGTTGCCGAAAAAGACGGTGGCATGGAGCGCGACTATGACAGCTGGTCGACGCGGAAAATGGCGGACCGCCCCGCGCCCGAGGCCATCGGTCTCGAAGCGGCGACACGTGCCGTTGCCCGTCTTGGGTCGACGAAGATCGCCAGCCGGACCGCGCCCGTCATCTATGATCGCCGCATTTCTTCGAGCTTGCTCGGAGCCTTGCTGGGAGCCATCTCCGGTCCGTCTGTCGCGCGCGGCGTCAGCTTCCTGAAGGACAGGCTTGGCGAAGCGGTATTCGCCTCCGGCATCGATATCATCGACGACCCGTTTCGTGCGCGTGGCATCGGTTCACGAAGCCATGACGGCGAAGGTCGCGCCGTGGCCGAAACCAAGCTGATTGACGACGGGGTGCTGACACGCTGGCTGCTGAACGGGTCATCTGCCCGGCAACTCGGCCTGACACCCAACGGTTTTGCAGGTGGCGGGTTCGGCGACCCTCCCGGCGTGGGAACCTCAAACACCTATCTTCAGGCCGGCATGAAAAGCCCCGCCGACCTGATGACGGATGTTGGCGAGGGTCTTCTCGTGACAGACATGTTCGGACCATCGATCAATCCCAATACAGGCGATTACTCCGTCGGGGTCTCCGGTTTCTGGTTTGAGGGTGGCGAGATCAGCCATCCGGTGTCCGAGGTCACGATTGCCGGCGACCTGCCGGACATGTTTGCGCGGCTGGTGCCGGCGTCGGATCTTGAGTTTCGCGGACGCCGAGATGCGCCAAGTGTCCTGATAGAAGGCATGACCATTGCGGGAAGCTGAGGCGGGCGAATCTCTCTCCGAAGACCTGGCGACCGCTCGGAACGCCGTGCTTGAGGCAGGCACGCTCGCCATGGACTTCAAGCATCGGGGGGTGAAGGTCTGGGACAAGGCTCCCGGTGACCCGGTGACGGATGCCGATATTGCCGTGAACACGTTGCTTGCAACACGCCTGCGCGATGCCCGGCCTGATTATGGCTGGCTGTCTGAGGAGTCGGTTCCTGAGAAAGACATACGCAGTTCCAAGCGGATCTGGTTGGTCGATCCGATCGACGGCACGCGCGCTTACATGCGCGATGATGATCCCCACTGGTGTATAGGTGTTGCCGTCGTCGAGAACGGAAAGGCTGTCGCTGGCATTATCTACGCGCCCGAGCTCGATGCGCTGTATGAGGCGCGTCTGGGCGGCGGGGCATATCTGAACGGCGAGCTTCTGCAGGCGTCCCAAGTGAGAACAGAAGAAGGATGCCGGCTCATTACGAACAAGGGGCTGGTTCAGCATCCTGCCTGGCGCGAGCCATGGCCGGACGTGATTGTTGCTGACCCGAAGCCAAATGCGACCCTGCTTCGACTGGCCTTTATCGCTGACGGGACCTGGGATGCTGCTCTGGTTCTTTTCCGTAAGTCCGACTGGGATCTCGCCGCCGGAGCTATCCTGATTCAGGAAGCAGGCGGTGAGGCGACGACGCATCTGGGCGAGCCTTTCCTGTTCAACGGCCCGGTGCCTGCGCAGCGCAGCGTCATCGCGGCTGGAAAGCATCTTCATCCTCTGCTAGTGCGGCGCACTCAAATGGTGGCTCTGCCGAATCCCGGCGAAGCTGCCTGACAGGACAGGCAAAGAGCGGAGCAAAGCGCGCGATGACAGAAGCGCCTACTTCACAGAAACAGCTGCTTCACCTTGTAATAGGTGGCGAGCTAAAGGACGTGACCGATGTCGAGTTCGAGGATCTTTCGAAGATCGATTTCATCGGCGCGTTTCCCAACTACAAGGCGGCTTATGACGCTTGGAAATCCGCGGCTCAGCGGACGGTAGATAACGCAGAGATGCGCTATTTTATACTCCACGCACATAAGCTTCTCGACCCTGAAACCGGCTCGCACCATCACGTCTGAGCGGCGGCATAGCCTGCTGAGGCTTATTCGCGAGCGTTTTACGCCGCATTGGGGCTGGTTTGCGGGTGGAACGGCGCTGGCTGTCGTCACGTCTGCCGCGGTGTCTTCTTACGGTGTGCTGATCAAGCTGGTTCTGGATTCGCTGGAAGCGCTTTCGGAAACGGCGGAAACCGGCGTTGCTGCTGTCCCGGGCGAGACATGGATGCTGCTCGGTTTGATCGGCGCGATGGTCGTCGTACGGGCGCTGTCGCTCTACGGCATGACCATCCTGAACAATACCGGCGTCCAGCGCGCCATTGTGGACGTGCAGACCGATCAGTTCGAAAGCCTGACCATGGGCGACTTCGAGCGTCTGTCCGGCGATGCGTCTGGCGGCTTCGTGTCTCGCTTCATCAATGACGTGAACGCACTGCGCGATGCTGGCCTGCGCCTTGCGAACAATCTCACCAAAGGTGTTCTGACGGTCATTGGTGCAATTGCGGCCATGCTCTGGATCGACTGGCAGCTGACATTGATGCTGGTCGCGGCCTACCCGATTGCGTTCGCGCCCGTGATCGCACTGGGTAACCGGGTGCGTAAGCGCGCCAAGCATGCGCAGACGCAGGTTGGTGAAGTGACGTCGCTCCTGTCGGAGGGGTTTCAGTCGGCACGGATCGTGAAGGCGTTCGGGCTTGAGAACTACCAACAGGAGCGCGCGCGGAAGGGCTTCCGCGAGCGGGCGCGTCTTTTCCTCAAAGTGCTGACGGACAAAGCTGCCGTTGATCCTATTCTCGAAATTGCGGGCGGAACGGCGATCGTCCTCGTACTGGCGATTACGGCATGGCGGATTGCGTCTGGCGGATCGTCCATTCCGGACTTTGTCGCCATTGTCGCGCTGATCGGGATTGCCGCCCCGGAACTGCGCGCGCTCGGAACCCTCAACGCAGTCGCGCAGGAAGGCGGCGCAGCCGCCGATCGTGTCTTTGACATTCTGGATGCCGAGCCGCGGATTGCTGATGCTGCGGATGCTGGCACGCTTACCGATGTGCGTGGCGCGATCGCGTTCGAGGATGTGCATTTTCACTACCCCGATGGCACTGAGGCGCTAAGCGGCCTGAATTTTCAGGTCGACGCTGGCGAGCGCATTGCGATTGTTGGACCGAGTGGGGCCGGAAAGTCCACAGTCTTCAACCTGCTGCTCAGGCTGTACGATCCGAGCACTGGTATTGTGCGCGTCGATGGGCGCGATGTTCGGTCAGTTACGGGGGCGAGCCTTCGCGCGGTGACGGGCTTGGTGGCGCAGGATGCAGCGCTGTTTGATGACACGGTCCGCGCCAACATTGCGCTCGGCCGGATCGGCGCATCGGAAGACGAGATCATCGCGGCGGCCCGGGCGGCGAGTGCTCACGATTTCATTCTGGAGCTTCCGGGCGGCTATGACGCGCCAGCGGGCGAGATGGGCCGCAACCTTTCCGGTGGCCAGCGCCAGCGAATTGCACTGGCCCGCGCCATCCTTCGCGGCGCACCGATCCTGCTGCTTGATGAGGCGACCTCAGCGCTGGATGCGTCCAGCGAAGCGAAGGTGCAGGCGGCGCTGGCGGAATTCTCGGAGGGGCGAACGACACTGATCATTGCCCACCGTCTGTCCACGGTTCGCGCGGCGGACAGGATTCTCGTCATGGAGAATGGTCAGGTCGTCGAGGAAGGCTCCCACGATCAGTTGATGGCCGCGAATGGGGCCTATGCGCGCCTGGTCGAGCTGCAGCTCTCCTGATCAGTCACCCGTAAATTCGGGATCGCGTCCTTCGAAGAAGGCTTGAACACCCTCTCGGAAATCATCTGATTGCTGCATAAGCGCAAAGGCTTCCAGGTCTCTGTGGTTGGTTGCCTTCGCCAAGGCGTGAGCTGCGACATTGGTGTCGTGTTTGACCAGCTTTAGCGCTGTCGGCGGCAACGCAGCAGCGGCCCGCGCTATCTCCATCGCTTTTTCGAGCGCTGCGCCGTCCGGAGTGATGTGGTCGGCTAGGCCCCAGTGAAGCGCCATCTCAGCATTAACTTTCTCACACAGTGCGGCGAGGCGTTTCGTGCGGGCCGGGCCAACAAGCGCGACGAGCCTCGGTATCGAGCCCCAACTCATATTCATGCCGCGCTCGACTTCGGGGATGTATACATGGCCGCCGCGCCCCATGATCCGCAGGTCACAAGCGGCTGCCAAAGCTGCGCCGCCGCCAACACACCACCCTTCAATCGCGCAAATCGTCAGTGCATCGACGTGCTCCCACGCCTCACAAAGGCGAGGGCCAGCGCGTAGCAGGATGCGCCGTTTTGCCAGTCCGGCCTTGCGTGCATCGAGCCCTTCCGGGTCCTTCAGGTCCGCTCCCATGGAGAATACGTCGCTTCGGCCTGTAAGGATGACAGCTGAGATGTTGGGGTCGTCGTGAAACTGCTCTGCGGCGGCCGTCAGTTCCCGCATCAGTTTTTGGCTTAGCGCATTGGGCTTTTCGCTCGTATCGAAGCGAACGGTCGCAATGCGCCCATCCCATTCGATTGAAACGAGATCAGGCATTCCCGGCGAGGCCGCGTTCCTGTGGCATCTGGTTTGCGGCTGCCCGCAGGAATTTCGCCAGCTTCTCGGCGCTTTCAGCGCCTTGCACGGCAAGTCGTCGGTTGGCGATATAGGTCGGCACGCCGCCGACGCCCATCTGCCTGAAAACCTCTTCTTCCTCACGCACCGTTGCGATGTCCGCATCCGATGCCAGAAGGTCAGCCACGATCGCGGGATCAAGACCGATGCTTTCGGCCACTGTTGTCAGGATGCCTGCATCGCCAATGTCCTGACCCTCCGCGAAGAAAGCGAAGAAGAGCGCTTCTTTGGCTTCAATCGCCTTGTCTTGTCCTTGTGCCCAGCGGACCAGCCGATGCGCGTTCAGCGAGTTCGGGCGAATGGTGATGCCATCGAAGTTGAAGGGTATGTCTTCCTCTTCGCCGTATTTGATCAGCGCATTGCGCATCGTGCGGGCGCGGTCTTTACCGACATCCGATCCGAACTTCTCGGCATGGTAGGCCTTATAGTCCACTCCCTGAACGGGGATGGTTGGGTCGAGTTCGTAAGGCCTGAAGAGCAGGTTCACCTCAACCTCTGGCGCGAGCGCCATCGCCTCCCGAATACGGCGAAGGCCAAGCCAGCACCATGGGCAAACCAGATCGGACACCATTTCAACGGTCACAGTCATGCGGGGGCGAACTCCTGTTTTGAAGCGGCCTGTGCGAGCACATCAGCATAGCCGTGGCGCACTTCCATCCGATCCGTGACCCCCTTTTTGGCCAGTAGCTTATGAGCCCGTCCCAGCCGGTAGGACGGCAGGTGCATGAACATGTGATGCTCGCAGTGATAGTTTACCCAGTAAGGGGCGATCAAAAGACCTTCCCACCAGCTGGCGAGCGTCGTGCGGGCATGGCGCATCGGGTCCTGATTGTCGGGTACAACGGCGTGCTCGGCGATGTTGCGCAAGCGCGTGATCATCATGAACCAAGTTGCCATTGGCAGCAGCCACAGAACGAAGAACGCCCACCATGCTCCGAGCGCGGTGAGCAGCGCCAGCAGAAACCCGTTTGTGATCAGCATCGGAATGACAGCCTCGCGCGCGGACTGCGAACGGTTTTCTGTTCCCGGGCCTTTCTTGAGGCCAATACCGGCGGCGTTGGCGAACTGGTTCAGTCGCTGCTTGTAGAAGGTCTGGCCCGTCAGGTCGCGAATGATTTTCCGGCGGAGGGAGGTTTTCGTGACCGGGAATGGCTTGGACAGGGCGAGATCCGGGTCTTCGGGCTGCTGGGCGTATTTGTGATGGGTGAGGTGATATTTACGGTAGGCTTTGACGTGGCTTCCGAGCGGTGCGCCGCAGAACCAGTGGCCGACAAAATCGTTAACCTTGCTGTTCGTATGCAGCCCGCCATGGGCCGCGTCGTGCATCAGGATCACCAGGCCAAGCTGGCGCGCGCCGATGACAGGAATGGCGACAATGATCAGAATTGGCTGCCAGATGGCGGCGGCCATTGCGAGCGCGATGATGCCCCATGCATGAGCGATCTGACCAAGGCCCAGCCAGTCGTTCCGCTGGCTCACATAAGCCCATTCTTCCTTTGAGAAGATATCGAGGGGACGGATTCGTTTCGCTGCGGCCATAACTCAAAGTACGCCTTTGACCTTGCGTTAGACAAGAAGCGCCGCAACAGCAAAGCCGAAGGCGAGGAGTCCGCCTGCCCAGACGTTCGACTTGAACATGGCGAGGGCATTGCGTTCGCGCTCGGCAGCAAGCCGGCTGGCCTGCCAGATCCCATGACCGAGAAAGGCGAGCGCCGTCAGCGCGCCGATCTCATCAGCACCAGCGATCCATGCGGCCAGTCCCACGAGTGCGGATGCGCCCATATGGAAGCCAAAGGCGGCCAGCCGCGCGCGTTCACCGAAGAGGCGGGCAGTCGATTTCACGCCGATCAGGGCGTCTTCTTCGCGGTCCTGAAGGGCGTAGATCGTGTCGTAAGCGACGGTCCAGAGCGCCAGCCCAAGGTAGAGGATGACATCATCGATTGAGATGGATGCGCCCGTCGCCGCTGCTACTAGAACGCCCCAGTTGAACGTCATGCCGAGCCAAGCCTGCGGCCACCACACGACACGTTTCATGAAGGGGTAGATCGCAACCAGCGGCATGGCGAGCAAAGCAACGATCTTTGCGTCGAGTGGCAGGAACAGCCAGACTAGGCTGCCGACCGCCAACTGACAGCCGAGAAACAGATAGGCTTCGGAAGCGCTGAGTTGGCCCGACGGAATCGGACGACCAGCAGTGCGCGAAACATCAGCATCGATGTCGCGATCCGTGATGTCGTTCCATGTGCACCCCGCGCCGCGCATGACGACGCTCCCGATTGCGAACAGAACCAACCAAAGAATGTCGAGCCACTGGAAGCCCGTTCCTATTCGCGAATAGGCGAGGCCAATCCAGCATGGCAGCAGGAGCAGCCAGATGCCGACCGGTCGATCCAGCCGAGCCAGCGCCGCGTAGGGGCGCAGACCGACCGGAAGGCCCGACAGCCAGCGCGGAAGCGCGGTGTCGGCGGGCATAGGGCCTTCAGAAGACGCAGGTTCATCACTCATCGGCGCGCTATAGCGTCGAATCTGCGGTTTGGCACGTCAGGCGATGGAGACGGTCTTGCGATTGACGAAAGCACGGATGCCGTCGGCCGCCAGTTCACGCCCGAAGCCGGACTGCTTGATGCCGCCAAACGGAAGGCGTGGATCGCTGGAGACCTTTGCGTTTACGAAGGTCGAGCCAGCCTCCAGATCGCGCACGGCCCGCTCGATTTCGGCATCGTCTTTCGTGAAGATCGCAGACCCGAGGCCGAATTCTGTATTGTTGGCATGGGCGATGGCCTCTTCGAGGGATTCTACCGACCACAGACCTGCAGCAGGTCCGAACAACTCGTCCTTGTACGCCGGGCTCTCAAGCGGCGCATTTTCGATGACAACAGGCGCAAAGTACCAGCCCTTGTCCGGCAGATGCCTGTCAGCGGTGAGGCGTGTTCCGTCGGCGCTCAGCGTGTGTTCGACCTGCTCAATCAGTTCTTCCCGAATGGTTTCGGTGGCGAGCGGGCCGATATCGGTCTCATCCTGCATCGGGTCGCCGACGGTCAGCGCGTCGAAAGCCGCCACGAAGCGGTCGCGGAACTCTGTGTAGATGTCGCGGTGCACGAAGAAGCGCTTCGCCGCGATACACGATTGTCCGTTGTTTTGTGTGCGGGCCGTTACGGCGGTGTCGACGGCGGCCTCAAGATCGGCAGATGGCATCACGATCAGCGCGTCTGTTCCGCCCAGCTCCAGAACACTCGGTTTGATTTCAGATCCGGCGATGGAAGCGACTGCGCCTCCCGCGGGGCCGGAGCCCGTCAGCGTTGTGGCGCGCACCCGTTTGTCGCGCAAAATAGCTTCGACCTTGTCTGATCCGATTAGCAGTGTCTCAAAGCAGCCGTCCGGAAATCCGGCGTCGCGGAACACGGCTTCGATATTGAGTGCTGACCGCCAGACATTGGAGGCGTGTTTCAACAATCCGATATTGCCGGCCATCAGTGCTGGTGCGGCGAACCGAAAGACCTGCCAGAACGGGAAGTTCCATGGCATGACTGCCAGGACCGGGCCAAGCGGCAAATGCCGGACAAAGGACTGGCTCGCATCTGTTTCGACGATCTCGTCGGACAGATAGCCCTCGGCGTGTTCCGCATAGTGCCGGCAAACCCAGGCGCACTTCTCGACCTCGGCTATCGCAGATGCCAGCGTCTTGCCCATCTCAGCCGTCATCGTTTCTGCATAGGCTTGCTTGTTAGACTCAAGAACGTCTGCGGCACGCACCATCAGCTGGGCGCGCTCATCGAAAGATGTCAGACGCCATGTCTCGAAACGCGTGGCCGCCCGATCGAGGCGGCGGTCGACCTCTGCATCATTGTAAGCGTCGAATGTCTCGATGAGGTCTTCTGTCGCTGGATTGATCGATTGCGTCATGTCTGAGTCCCGATTGCCGATGTTTCCTGATCAATGTAGCAGGACAGCCATGAGTTCCGCCCCGCGCCTTTTTGTCGACTTTGACCTGAGCGAAGGCATTCGTGCCGAGCTTTCCGATGAGCAGAGCAATTACCTGTCGCGGGTGCTGCGATTGCCGAAAGGCGCATCGGCGCGGTTGTTCAATGGGCGCGATGGCGAGTGGGTGTGCGAGCTGGCTGAGGTGTTCCGCCGATCAGTGACTGTCGTCGCTCTCAAACAGCTACGGTCGCAGCCGCCTCGGGAGCCCGTTAGCGTCGATCTCTGGTTCGCACCCGTGAAGAAGGCGCGCACGGACTTTATAGTTGAGAAAGCAACCGAACTTGGCGTGCGCAGCATTCGCCCGGTCATTACGGCTCGCACGCAATCGGACCGCGTGCGCATTGACCGTCTCGCTAAAATCGCACTGGAGGCAGCTGAGCAAACCGAACGGCTGGACCTTCCCGAGATCGACGAGCCGCTCTCGCTACACAGCGCGCTCGAGACGCTAGAGCCCGGTCACAACCTTGTGTTCTGCGATGAGGCTGGTGACGACGCAGACCAGCCATGGGGTGGTGAGACAGGTCGAGCAAAGCCCATTCGAGAGGCGCTCATGGGTATCGCGCCGCAGTCAGCGACGCTGCTGGTTGGGCCGGAAGGCGGCTTTACAAAAGACGAGCGAGCATTGCTTCGCGGGACCGAATTCGTCTGCCCGGTGACGTTGGGTCCACGTATCCTGCGGGCGGAAACAGCAGTGGTCGCGGCGCTTGCCGTCTGGCAATCTATTGTTGGAGATTGGCGTTGAGGTGCCTATCTGGGTTCCAGTCGTCGATTCCCCGGGAGCGAACAATTGACAACGCCCACTGCTGATATCGATGAATCCGCCCCGCGGATCGCTGACAAAACAGAGCTCGTTGAGTGGTTTGAAAAGGGCGCGAAGCCCAAATCGGACTGGCGCATCGGCACCGAGCACGAGAAATTCGGTTTCCTGAAAGACGGCCTCAGACCGCTGCCCTATGAAGGCGAGGCCTCTGTGCGCGCGATGCTCGAAGGCCTGCGCGACCGCTTCAACTGGTCGCCGATCGAGGAAAGCGGCAACCTGATTGGCCTGAAAAAGGATGGCGCGAGCGTCAGCCTTGAGCCCGGCGGTCAGTTTGAACTGTCCGGCGCTCCGCTGGAGCATATCCATCAGACCTGTAACGAGGTCGGCGACCATTTGCGTGAAGTTCGCGATATCGCCGAGCCGCTTGGGATCGCGTTTCTGGGTCTGGGGGCAAGCCCGCTCTGGTCGTTCGACGAAACCCCGATGATGCCCAAGGGCCGTTACCAGATCATGAAGTCCTACATGGACAAGGTGGGTCGGCTCGGAAAGCAGATGATGTTCCGGACCTGCACGGTTCAGACAAATCTCGATTTTGCGTCTGAAGCGGACATGGTGAAGAAGTTCCGGGTATCGCTGGCCCTGCAGCCCCTCGGAACCGCGTTGTTCGCGAACTCGCCCTTTATTGACGGTCGCCCGAATGGGTTTCTGTCCTATCGCTCGCAGATCTGGACGGACACTGACCCTGATCGCACGGGCATGCTGCCGTTCGTGTTCGAAGACGGGTTTGGATATGAGCGCTATGCCGACTACGCGCTGGATGTTCCGATGTACTTCGTCCGCCGT
>JBCBTR010000005.1:0-21920 GCA_039818545.1 Pseudomonadota bacterium | reverse complement strand
GGTCGGCAATCTCGCGAATATCCGTTTCGAAAAGCCCGCACGTGTTCGGATTGGTCAGCATGATGCCGGCGACATCTGCGCCATGGGCGAGCTTTTCACGCAATTCTGCCATATCGACCCGGCCGCGCGCATCGGCGCCAATCTCGTCCACGGTAAAACCACACTGGATCGCTGTCGCCGGGTTCGTGCCATGCGCGGACTCCGGCACAAGCACCCGCCGGCGCGTGTCCAGTTCGCCCCGCGCTTCAAGCGCCTTGCGAATGGCCAGCATTCCGCACAGCTCGCCATGGGCCCCTGCCTTGGGGCTCATCGCGACAGCCGGCATACCGGTCAGGGTCTTCAGCCAATGCGCGACCTGATCGATCAATTCCAGTGCGCCCTGGGCGGTGGCCTGCGGCTGCATGGGGTGAACATCGGCAAAGCCCGGCAGGCGCGCCATGCGCTCGTTCAGCCGCGGATTGTGTTTCATCGTGCATGAGCCAAGCGGAAACAGACCGAGGTCGATGGCGTAATTGCGCTGGGACAGCCGGACATAGTGGCGAATGGTTTGCGGTTCTGAGAGCCCCGGGAGCTCCACATCCTTCCCGCGAGCCAAACCTCCAAGCCGGTCTGGTCTGCCGGTCGGTTCAGGCAGGTCGACGCCAGTTTCCCGGGTCGACCCAAACTCGAAGATCAGGTCTTCATGCTGGAGAAGGCCCCGCGAACCAGAGACTGTTTGTGTCTCATGATCATTCGCGGAAACAGGAGCCGTCGAGCGACCCGTTGAGTTCATGCTCATCACAGCACCTCCTTCAGCGCAGCGGCATAGGCGGCAATATCGTCCGCCGTCGTACATTCTGTGGCCGCACAGATAATGACATCTGACATACCTTCGCCGGGCAGAAGGCGGTTGGCACGCACGCCGCCGATTACGCCGGCCTCATCCAGCATGGCCAGCACGGCTTCGGCATTTACAGGCGTCCGGAACGCAAACTCGTTGAAGAAACGCGGCGTGATCACCTCAACACCGGGAACCGCCTCCAGCGCATCGGCAAGGTCGCAGGCGGTCTCGTGATTGAGCTGTGCCAGCCGTTTGAGACCCGTGCCGCCGAGCAGTGTCATGTGAGCCGTAAACGCTAGCGCGCACAGGCCGGAATTGGTGCAGATGTTCGAGGTCGCCTTGTCGCGGCGGATATGCTGCTCGCGCGTGGATAGCGTCAGCACGAAGCCGCGCGCCCCATCTGCATCGACCGTCTCCCCGCAAAGCCGCCCCGGCATCTGCCGGACAAGCTTCTGCGTCGCGGCAAACAGGCCGACATATGGTCCGCCAAACGTCAGCGGATTGCCGATGGACTGGCCCTCCCCGACCGCGATGTCCGCGCCCATTTCACCCGGCGGTTTCACAAGACCGAGACTGACGGCTTCAGTGAACACCGACACCAACAGCGCGCCTTCTGCATGCGCGGCTTCAGACACCGGCGAAAGATCTGTCACCGTGCCGAATACGTTCGGGCTCTGACCAATCAGGCAGGCCGTGTCGCCATCGACAGAACTAGATAGCTCCAGTTCGCCGTCGACCGCAGGCGTCAGGGCCACCACCTCAATCCCCTGCGCCTCGCATAGTGTGCGCGTTGCAGCGGCATAGTGAGGATGAAGCCCGCCCGACAGCACAACCTTTTTGCGCTTCGTCACGCGGCAGGCCATCAGCGCCGCTTCAGCACAGGCCGTCGAGCCGTCATACATAGACGCATTGGCAACATCCATTGCCGTCAACTCAGCGACCTGTGTCTGAAACTCGAACAGGGTCTGCAATGTGCCCTGCGCGATTTCCGGCTGGTAGGGCGTGTAGGTCGTCAGGAATTCAGAACGCTGGATGATGTGATCGACGGAGGCCGGGACATGGTGCTTGTAGGCCCCGCATCCGACAAAGAACTGCCCCTCGCCTGCCGTCCTGTTCTTGGCGGCAAGAGCCGACATATGGCGCTCCACGCTGAGCTCGCCCTGATGGTTGGGCAGCCCCTCGATCAGGCCGGCAAATCGCGCCGCTTCGGGCACATCTTCGTAGAACTCATCGACAGAGGACGCGCCGATGACATTCAGCATGTCGCGTCGGTCATCGGGTGTGAGGGGCAGGTATCTCATCGGGTCACTCTCTTTCCATTTCTCGCGCGAGCGCGCCGTTCTCAGCCTCGAACGCTGCCTGCACGCCGGCACGATCGGACGCGCCCTTGTTCTGGCTCAGCTTCCTGATGCAGGTGAGCGCCGTCACCTCAATCTCGAATCCAACAATTCCGGCAGACAGACGGGCTGTGTAATCCTCAGGGGCATCATCAACGCTCCAGGGTGCCGCCCGCCCATCTTCCATCCGGTTCGTCAGCGGCTCGATATAGCCGCGCATCAAATGCGGGTTCGTCTCAAGAGTGAGTTGTCCGCGTACTTCAGCGGCAACGTAATTCCACGTCGGTACGACACGGCCGTGATCAGCCTTGGACGGATAAGCCGATGGGGAGACATAGGCGTCGCCCTGGACAAAAACGACCACCACCTCAACCGGACCCGTCTCCGCGCACCGCCAAAACGGATTTGCACGAGAGACATGCCCCAGAAGCCCGCGCCCGTCTTCGCGCCAAACGAGAGGCGCAAGGGCGACCACGGGGCCGGTGTCTCCATTCACAGCAACAGTCGCCAGCGGTGCCGCGTCAATCACTGCGCGCGCATCAGCGTCAGTTCCGCGAAAGATCGGCGACGAATGCATGCCCTAAAGGCCCTCGCAGAATGATTTGTAAGCGGCTGCGTCCATAAGACCGTCAAGCTCGCCAGCATCGCTCAGCTTGATCTTACAGAACCAGCCAGCGCCTTCCGGATCTTCATTCACCCTCTCAGGCGTTTCGGCGAGCACGGCGTTTCCTTCTGTCACTTCACCCGAGACCGGAGCGTAGACGTCAGAGGCAGCCTTCACGCTTTCGACAACGGCCATGTCATCGCCCTTCTTGAAGGCACTGCCCCCTTCAGGCGTTTCCACGAACACGACATCGCCAAGTTGCTCGGCGGCGTACTTGGTAATGCCGACGGTGCCGACATCGCCATCAACGCTGATCCATTCATGGTCTTCTGTGTATTTGACGGTCATCGTTCAAAGCCCCTCTATCGTTTGTAATTTGCCGGTGTGAATGGCAGCGCGCAGATCTCGCCGCGTCGCGGCTTGCCCCGCACCATGAGGTCGACAGCCGTACCCGGCTCCGCCAGATCGGCGTGCACATAGCCCATGGCGACGGGTGCATCGACGGTCGGCCCAAAGCCACCGGACGTGATGACGCCCACTTTGGCACCATCGACGTGAATTTCAGTGCCCTCACGGGCTGGCGCGCGCTCCAGAGGTCGAATACCGACACGCTTTTCAGCCGAGCCTTCAGCCAGTGCTCGGGTAATACGAGCCGCGCCGCGAAAATCGGCTTTCTCGCGCCGCACTTTCTGGATCACCCACGCAAGATCAGCTTCTACGGGGTCGCGGGTTGGGTCCAAGTCTTGTCCGTAGAGGCAAAGTCCAGCTTCCAGACGCAGCGAGTCCCGCGCGCCCAGACCAATCGGCTTCACGCGCGGATCCGCCAGTAACTGATCCGCAAGCGCGTTCGCCGGCTCCGCAAAGATCAGGATCTCGTAGCCATCCTCGCCGGTATAACCGAGCCGGGCGACGCCGCATCGCACATCATTCCAGTACATGCGTTTGGACTGCATGAAGCGAAGGTCCTCGCAGCCCGGAAAATACTCTTTCAGAACATCGACCGCCTCTGGGCCCTGAAGCGCAAGCAGGCAACGGTCATCTGCGCGCGTCAGGGTTGCGCGGCCGGCAAATGTCTCTTCAAACAGCGCCCAGTCCTGATGTTTCACTGCGCCATTCACAACGATGTAGAGCGTGCCCTGCAGCTCGTCCGGCTCCGGGCGGGTGATGATCAGATCGTCGAGAATACCGCCCTCCTCATTGAGCAGGACGGTGAGGCGCGCCTGACAACGCTTGAGCCCGGCAATATTGCTGGGCACCAGTTCCTCAATGAGCGCTGCGATCGCCGCATGCGCCTCGTCCCCTTCGAGGGACGTATCGGTCAGCGTCAGGAAACACGGGCCCATATGCGAGACATCGAACAGGCCCGCATGCGCCCGCGTCCACAGATGCTCTTGCTTCACGCCCTCGAACTGGACCGGCATCTCATAGCCGGCAAACGGCACCATCTTGCCGCCAGCGGCGACATGGCACTCGTAAAGCGGCGTGCGCTTCAGGGTCTCGGTGCTGACTGCGTCGGTCATGGCGCCATCCATAAACGGCCAGCCTCCCCTGATTGCAGGAAAGTCCGGGCCGCCCCCGCTGTCTTGGCGCCTGAGAGATTCCGCAAAACCGGTCCCAATGGACGGGTCGCTTGCTCCTTCGGCGAGGCCACCGCATCCTGCAGCGCCTCTTTCCAGCGTGTTGACCTGTCCGCGGTCCTTTTGCCTGAGCGTTTCCGGGGCGGTTGCGCCTTCGGCGGCAGGACTGGCCTGCACTCTCCCGTGGACAGGGTTTGCAGGAACGGAGTTAGATCGGATTCTCTGACGCGGCAAGGCTGGCACGGCCTGCCATCAATGAGAGATTAACGCTCTGCACAACAAATGTGCAGTCCAGCAGGAACCGGAGCCTCCCATGATACCGACCAGACGGCATCTCCTAGCCATTGCAGCAGCAGCCCCCCTCGCCTCTTGCGGCACGATTCTTCATCCGGAACGAAAAGGACAGGTAGATGGACGGATCGACCCCTCCATCGCGATCCTGAACGGCATTGGCCTGCTGCTTTTCCTCGTCCCGGGCGTCATCGCATTTGCCGTGGATTTCTCCAACGGGACGATCTACCTGCCCGGCACCCAGACTTCGGACACATCTGACGAATATTCCGAATATGCATTCGCGGGTGCCCTGACCGAGGACCAGCTCGACGAAACCTGGCGCGAACACTTCAAGGCCGACAAACCGTTCGAGCTTGAAGAGCTTCAAAAACTGCCACTGGCTGAAACCGCCGATATCGGCCCGGCCCTGACAATGGCCGGCGCACGGAAGTACGCTGCACTCTAGGCAGATATTCCCTTATGTCTGGCAACGTGTCGGCGAGTGTGCCGCCGGCGCGTTTCAGGCCTTGAGCGACAAGACCGGTGGAACGTCGGCATCCGGCCACTCAGGCTCAGGAAGCACCGAGATATCGGGTTTTGCGAAAAGATAACCCTGCATCAGCCTCACGCCGAGATCCCGCAAGGCCTCATATTCCCCAATTGTTTCAATGCCCTCGCAGACAGCGAGGATGTCGAGATCGTTGAGCAGGTTGAGTGTGTTGCGTACGACCGACTGACGGACGCTCGATTTGTCGATCCCGCGGATGACGTTCATGTCCAGCTTGACGATGTCGGGCTGAAACTCACAGAGCAGATCGAAACTGGAATAGCCGGCCCCGAAATCATCAATCGCGGTTCGAAAGCCCAAAGAGCGATAGGTCCGCAGGATGTGGAGCACGTGCTCGGCATCCAGACGTTCGACTTCGGTAAACTCGAAAATGATCTTGTCAGCTGGAAAGCCTGTGCGGAGGGCCGCTTCCAGCGTGGTCCGAATGCAGGCCCGGGGCTCATAAACGGCGTTCGGCAGGAAGTTGATCGACACATAGGCCCCGGTATCGGCCAGATTCAGCTCAGCGGCCGACTCGATAGCTGTCACCCGGCACTTCTGGTCGAAGGCATAGCGGTTTGTCGCAGAAACAGAGGAGAGGATTTCCGCCGCCCCCTGCCCGTTATTGCCGCGCACCAGGGCCTCAAAGGCAAACGGCTTGCGTGCCTCAACGTCCACGATTGGCTGGAACGCCATCGTAATCGGTACGTCAAATCCGGTGCCATCACGGCAGCCTTCACAGGCCTTTCTGTCAGTCATGAAATTCTCCCAGAGCGGGAGTTTTACGACATCGCGGTAAACAGAACCTTGTCCGCCCGCACAGGAAGCTGTCGGAATTTCAAAGGGCTAGTCGGTGACAGCCTTATGCCATGCGGCGTAACCACCACCACCAAGCGCGACGGCCTGAATGTTCGCCATCGCTTCATTGGCCGCCTCTGACAGACGCGTGTCGGGATGAACCGGGCGGCGCAGCGGTCGCTGACCGTTCGATGTCCGCATAAGCTCCGCAATGGCATGGGGAATATCCATCGGGTCGCTGGAGCCGCCACCGCCAAAGAAGGCTCTTGCACCGACGATATGGGGCTCGTAGGCCGCCGCGCGTTCCTCATCGAGTCGGTCGATCAGCGCTTCTGTATAGCGCGACCCGTTCTCCCAGATCTTGGTCGGGTAGCCACCCGGCTGAATGATGGTCACCTCCACACCACTCGGCGCAAGTTCATAGGCCAGGGATTCAAACATCGCCTCCACGGCAAATTTCGTTGAGCAGTACATGCCGATATTGGGGATGATCAGCCGGCCGAGTTGCGAGGAGATCTGAACAACCAGCCCCTTCTCTCGCGCCCGCATGCCCGGCAGGGCCGCCCGCGCCATCCGATGACAGCCATGAACATTCACGTCGAAAATCATATCCGTCGCGGCTTCGTCACTCATCTCAACCGGGCCGGCAATCGCAATACCGGCATTGTTGACCAGAACATCGACACCGCCACCGGCAATCTCTTCAGCGGCCGCAACCCCTGCAACGACCTGCGCATTGTCCGTGACATCAATCTCCACGACATGCAGCGCAAGATTCTCCTCGCTTGCGATATCGGTCAGCTCAACTGCTTCGGGACGCTGTCCATTCTGAAGGTTGCGCATGGACGCAATAACAGTCGCACCTTCGCGCGCGAGATGCAGCGCCGACAGACGTCCAAACCCTGAGCTACAACCCGTGATCAGGACTGATTGCCCAGTGAGGGCTGCCCCACCCTCCTGAGCCGACGCGCTGGAAGCTGTTGCAGATGCCGCGGCGAGCGCGGCAGCCCCGCCCAAAATCTGGCGACGGCTTGGCTTGATGGGAGTATCGGACATGAAGGGCTTCCTCTTAGAACACTAAGAGAGGGATGCCATTCTCAGCGCCGAGTGACTAGCTTGATCTCGCCCCGCCATGGATGTCCGTGGCTGTTTCAGTCAGGTTTTTCATGCTCTCAGCCCATGGAAACGGTCCATGGCTGATCCGCGCGACGCCTGCGGCAGCGTAGTCAGGCAAGGGCGGCCCCTGCAGTGTACGCATCACGTTCACAGGCAGAGGACTGACAGCACAAATCTTTGTGATCTCATCGAGGTCACGGACAAAGGGGACGAAGAGGCTGTCCGCACCGGCGGCGGCATAGGCGCTGGCCCGGCGCTCCAGCTCTTCCATCTTCGCGTCCCAGGGTGCGTCCGCCATAGCCCTGAAAACGTCGCAGCGGGCATTCAGCCACGCCCCTGCACAGACCGCTTCCATAGACTGCTTGGCTGCAGACAGGCGCTCGGATTGGGCCTGCACATCACGTAGCGATGCATCTGCCAGCGAGTCCTCGATGTTCACACCGACAGCACCTGCCCCAATCACACGCGCACAGCTCTCGCCGACCTGATCGGGCGTCTCTCCATAGCCACGCTCAGTGTCATGGCTGACGGGCAGCTCAGTTGCCGCGCAGATACGGGCCAGCATCCAGACAACATCCTCCAGCGGAGCCGCCTCGCCATCCTCATAACCAAGCGCGCCGGCGACAGAATGGCTCCCCGTGGCAAGCGCTTCCGCCCCGCCCGCCTCTACAGCGCGTGCGGAGCCAGCGTCCCAGATGTTCAGCAGGACAATCGGTTCGCCCCGCTTATGGCGCTCGGCGAACTGTTTAGCTTTGTCAGTCTGGCTGGTCATGTCGTGCTCCTTTGCAAGGCCCGAACAAGAGCACAGGGGCGGCGTCACTCGCCACCCGAAACTTGCTTATTCTGGTCTGTAAGAACTGCACCAGTTCCAGCACACTTACATGCGCTCAGGTGTCTCGATGCCAAGCAGGCCGAGCCCGCATTCCAGCTGGCCCAGCACCGCTTCGCAAAGCGCCAGCCGGGAAGCGCGTTTGGTCTCGTCCTTCTCAGCCGCGATGGGATGCGCGCCGTAAAGCGCGCTGAACGCCTGCGCGAGGCCATAGACATGCTCGCACAGAATATGCGGCGTGCGCTTGTCTCGGGCGGACAGGCACGCTGCGCCAAACCCATCCATTGCGAGGACGAGCGCGCGTTCAGCCTCGCTCTCGATGGCAATATCGCCGGTCGCATGGCCTTCATCCGCCGCCCGGCGAAGCAGCGATTTGATGCGCACGGCGGCATAGAGCAGGTAAGGCCCCGTCTTGCCTTCAAAGCTCGTGAACCGATCCAGATCGAAGACGTAATTCGTCGTTCTCATGTTCTGCAGGTCGGAGAAGCGAAGCGCCGCGACGGCAACCTTGTGCGCGACATCCGCGCGCTCAGCATCGCTCATGTCTTCCGGGAGTTTCGCCGCATCGGCAATCTTCTTCTCCGCTTCGGCCAGCGCCATCGCGTTGAGGTCCGACAGTCGCAGCACACCGCCTTCGCGTGTCTTGAACGGCTTGCCATCCGGCCCGTTCACGGTGCCGAAGCCGATATGCTCCAAATGGTCTTCCGGGAACATCCCGGCCATGCCCGCTGCTCGATAGACCTGCTCAAAGTGCAGCGCCTGACGCTGATCGACGACGTAGATCATGCGCTTAGGTGCAGGGTCCAGACTCCGCACCCTGTCTAGTATCGTGGCGAGATCGGTTGTATGGTAGCCGGTGCCGCCTCGCGAATTGAGCAACATGAGCGGGGGAACGTCTTTCTTATCGCTCTCGCGCTCCAGCCGAACGATCAGCGCGCCGCCATCTTCTTCGGCAAGCCCCTGCTCCCGGAACGTTTCGATCACATCCGGGATCAGCCCGTCGACATCGCTTTCACCCTTCCAGAGGTCGAAGGAGACATTGAGGAAGGCATAGTCGATCTTGAGCGCGGCGACCGACACATTGATGAAGTGCGCCAGCAACGCCCGATACCCTGCCCGCCCGGCCTGCAGCTCCGCGACCGCCGTCTGGCTTCGCTCATTCCGTTCAGGGTCTGCCTTGGCTTTTGAGGATGCCTGCGGATAGAGCCTGCCCAGATCCTCAATGGTGACAGGTGGCTCGTCGGGATACGGCCCCTCAAAGGCGGCATCGAAATAGACGAGGTCTGGCTGCTCGTCTTCGAGCTCGGTGACGAGGTGGCCCATCTGTAGGCCCCAGTCGCCGAGGTGAGCGTCAGACGTCACCTCATCGCCGAGAAAGCGCATCAGCCGCTGCAGCGTATCACCAATCACGGCTGAGCGGATATGTCCGACATGCATTGGCTTCGCGACGTTCGGCCCGCCGAGATCAATGACCACCGGCTCCGCGTCGGCAGCCTTGATAGCACCGCGCATATCATCGGTCCGGACGGTTTCCGCGCGGCTCGCCAGCGCGTCTGGCGTCACCCGAATGTTCAGGAATCCCGGACCGGCGACATCCACGCTCTGGATCGGCCCTGCCCCGGCCAGTTTTGGTGCAATTTCAGCCGCCAGTTCCCGCGGATTGCGGCCCGCGGATTTGGCCGCACCCATACACCCATTGCATTGGAAATCCGCCAGATCCGGGCGGTCGGACCGGCGCACGGCCCCCCAGCGCCGCTCAAGGCCCAAAGCTTCGAATGCGTCAGCGCACGCCTCAGTCAGGGCGCTTGTCAGATCAGTCATGGATCGCCCCGATTGCTACTGAACGTCGAGCCGGAACCGGTTGCCGCCGCGATTGAAGTCGACCTGCTCTTCTGTCAGCACAAAGCCAACAAGCACCTCGAAGTTCGCCCCGGAAATCGACTCGTCCACGCGCGGGACCGTGATTGGCCGGATCAGCGTCGATTCGCCTGTCACAGGCCCATCGGAAAAGTCCGCCTGGACGGTGAACATCTCTTTGGCGAGGACTTTTCCGCTGCGCCGCGTTACGGCGACGAAGTAGTCGAAATTATGGCTCTCGGCCGCACCCAACTCGCCCCGGCCGAACGCAAAATCGACCTCAAGCTCGACATCCATATCGTCATCATCGGCATAGCGGCAGAACAAGCGCACATCGACGATTTCACCCGTATAGGTGATGTTGTTGTAGGTCTTGGAGTCGCCGCCAAACTCAACAATGCGCGCAGCATCATAGAGCGAGCCCGTCGGCGGGCACGGGCCAGCATTCTGGCGGGTATCCAGAGCGTTGCCGAAGGGCGTGGAACAGGCGGCGAGCGCCGCAAATGCAGCAAGCGAAGCGATAAGGCGCATGGGGCGGAATCTATCCTTGTGGCCGGTTCAGGCGTCGCACGATGTTTAGAGGGCTCGCGCCTCCCGCGCAACGCCGTCCGGACAGCGGTTTGTTCGGGCCCGCCCGGCATCGCGAAAAAAACTCGTATCGGATCATCGGAAAACGCGATTTCCTCGACACCACTATTGCTGGAAAAGGTCGCTCATCAGCCAAGCCAACACATATCGAGGCCCCAATGCCAACCGCCCGGAGACATGACCCCTTCCCTGTTGCAGAGCCATATCACGGCATCTATGCCCACGGTGTGGAACTCGCAGCAGGGGTTCGCACGCTCCATGTCTCCGGGCAAATCGGCATCGCTCCGGACGGATCGCTCGCAGCGGATTTCAATGGTCAGTGCCGACAGGCCATCGAGAACCTCAAAGCGGTCCTCAAGTCTGCGGACATGACCGTGAAGGACGTCGTGAAGCTCTCCTTTTTTCTCACCCGGCCGGAAGACATGGATGAACTCGTCAACGTCCGGCGAGAGTTCTTTGACGGCGTCCGGCCAGCCATTACCACGGTCTTCGTCGCAGGGCTCGTCTCGCCCGACTGGCTGGTCGAAGTCGAAGCCATTGCGGCCGCCTGACACGTCTCTATAGGCAATGGTATAGGCCAGCCCTCAAGGAATGTTAGGGTGCGGCCATGAAGACCAGATTGCCACCGCTGAATGCCGTTCGTGCCTTTCATGCCGCGGCACGCTACCTGAACCTGTCACGGGCGGCCGAGGAACTGGGCGTCACACAAAGCGCAATCAGCAAACAGGTCATCGCACTGGAAGACTTCATTGGCGCGCGGGTGTTCGAGCGTCTGCCGGGCGGGCTGGAACTCACCGGCAAAGGCAAGTCCCTTCGTGATTCCATCGATCCCGCCTTTGATCTTCTAGATACCGCCTTCATCCACCATAGCCGCCGGCCGCCACGCTCAAATCGCTGCCGGGTCTCTACCCTCGCCTCCTTCGCCGCGACGGTCCTCGCACCGCGCATGCAGGATTTCCGCACCCGCTTTCCCGACATGGAACTGGACGTGCTGACATCCGACCGGCTTGTCGATCTGGAACGTGAGGAAATCGACTTCAGCATCCGCTTTGGGACAGGTGAGTGGGAAGACCTTGTTTCCATTCCGCTCGCGCCCGGCCGTCTCATACCTGTTTGCAAACCCGGCCTGCTGGGCAGCGCATCTGTAGGGGATGACCTCGCCGGCACGCGGCGGATACAGATGTTCTCCAGCGATGAGTGGCGCGTCTGGTCGGAAAAAACCGGCCGGGAGGTGTCTGACAGCACGGAGGCGTTCTTTCTTGAGGACTTTCTCGTCGCTTTGAGAATGACCGAAGAAGGTCAGGGCATCGCGCTTCTGCCGGAACCGATCGTTGCCGACGCGATTGTGGATGGACGACTTGAAGTCTTTTCCGACACTGCACTCGACTGGCCACAAACCTACCACATCGTTCACCGGCAGGCCGGCAAGCCGGCAAAACGAACGCACGAAATCATCGACTGGTTTCTAGATCAGGCCGCCACGCTGACATCCGCATAAGACCCGTTCGCGGCTGTGCGTTTCTCTCATGGTTCCCAGTCGAAAACCGCGATTCCGAAGAGCCCTGCCAAACGCCATCTCTCCCTTAGCCGCCTGTTTAGAGCGGCGAAATCAGGAGAGCAGACATGACACACTTATTGAAATCCATCGGACTTGCAGCCGTCGTCGCAACCGGCCTTGGGCCAATGGCAGGCCCTGCGTCGGCAGAACCGCTGCAAGTCGAGTTCCGTATCAACGCATCAGAGCCGGCGGAAGAGACCTACGTCCGGGCAACACGCACCGCCGACAACGCATGTGACGCCGTTAAAACGCCCTGGCTCGGGGCATGGGCCGCTGAGCGCGCGTGCGAACTCGACCTGCTCGACAAGTTTGTCGCCCAGGCCGGACGTGTCGATCTTGCGCGCATTCACGATGACCGGACCGGCAACTGGTTTCGCAGGCAGGAAACCACTCTTACGACCAGCACGCAGTAGGCTTCAATGTGTACGACCGGAGGCTACGGCAACCGGTCGTCGCCCGCTGACTATACGGCAACCACGCTTTGCTCGATCGCACCGAAGATCGACTTGCCGCTGGCATCCATCATCTCGATACGGACGACATCACCGGGAGACATGAAAGGCGTTTCCGGTTTGCCATTGTCGATGGTCTCGATCATGCGGATTTCGGCGATGCAGGAATAGCCGCGTCCGCCCTCCGTGATGGGCTTGCCAGCACCGCCATCCGCGCCCTTATTGGACACCGTGCCGGACCCGATGATTGTGCCCGCTGACAGCGGCCGGGTCTTGGCCGCATGGCTGACCAGCCGCGACAGTGAAAATGTCGCTTCCTCATGAGCAAGTGCCCGGCCGAAAGGCGCGCCATTATAGTCCACGCAAAGCGGCAGATGGACCAGACTGTCTGTCCAGGCCGCGCCCAGTTCGTCCGGCGTCACAGCGACCGGCGAGAATGCACTTGGTGGCTTTGACTGAAAGAAGCCGAATCCCTTGGCGAGTTCCGCCGGGATGAGCCCGCGCAGGGATACATCATTGCAAAGCATCACGAGCTTGATGTGACCGGCGGCCGCCTCCTCGGAGACGCCCATCGGCACGTCATCGGTGACAACAGCAATCTCCCCTTCCATGTCACAGCCCCACGCGACATCGCCGAGCGGGATCGCATCGCGGGGGCCAAGAAACGCGTCAGACCCGCCCTGATACATCAGAGGGTCTTCATAGAAGCTCGCCGGCACTTCAGCGCCCCGCGCTTTGCGCACCAGCTCCACATGGTTGATATAAGCGGACCCATCGGCCCACTGAAAGGCACGCGGCAGAGGGCTTTCGCAATCATGCTCGTGAAAGCGTTCGGTCGGCACCGCTCCGGACTCAAGCTGCACGGAGAGCGCTTCGAGTTCGGGAGACAGACCCTCCCAGTCATCCAGCGCGGCCTGCAGCGTCGGCGCGATCAATTGCGCGCTCGTGCACGTGGTCAGGTCTCTGGAGACCACCACGAGGCGGCCATCCCGGGTTCCATTGCGAAGCGTGGCGAGTTTCATGTGATCAGCCCCTTGGTCGAATCCATCTCATTGATCGGCGCAGCGCGCATAAACCCAAGTCTGCGGATTTGATCCATCAAGGGTCGACACTTCAGCGGTGAGACCGCCGCCCGTTCGCTCATACGTAATCACTTGCGGAAAGTCGTGCGCCGGGTTTTCAAAGCGCGCCGACTTCTGACCCTGCTCGACAAGCGTGAACTCCGTGGGGCCGACGCCGTTCGGATAAGCAGAGTACACCCAGTCATCACTGCGTGCTGTCAGTCTCAATTGTTCGAAGAAAACAACGTCCCCATCCCGGCGCACCACATTGTGCCCGAACAAATGGCCCGTCCCTTCGCGCACCCAGACTTCCCGCGTTTGCCCGGCATCCGTCTCCCAGCAGCCAACGAGCCAGTTGAGCGGCTCCTCGCTTGTCGCCGTAGACGCTGCGCCATCATCATGATGCACGCACGCCCCCACGATAAGAAGCAAGGCGAGGCTGCCCGCGGCAGCCGTCAGGGCACGAACGTATATCAACCCTCGTCCGCGATCTTTTCGTGCAGCCATGCTGCATGTCGCGGGGCCTTCTTCGTCTCGCTCCACTCCTCCAGCATGTCCGGTGCGACCCGGTGAAGCTCTGCCAACTGCTCGCTTGTGCCGGTGTCGGCGGCAAGCTCAAGGCGGTGCCCGTTCGGATCAAAGAAGTAGATCGATTTGAAGATCCCATGATTGGTCGGGCCGAGCACATCTATGCCAAGGCGCTCCAGATGCGCCTTCGCGCCCAGAAGCTCTTCGAGGCTGCCGACACGCAGCGCGATGTGCTGAACCCACTCAGGTGTGTTCTGGTCGCGGCCCATTTCCGGCTGCTCTGGCAGCTCGAAGAAGGCCAGCACATTGCCGTTCCCGGCATCCATGAAGATGTGCATGTACGGATCATACGCACCGGTCGACGGCACATGATCTTCCGCAATCGCCAGCTGGAAATCCATGCCCAGCGTCTTCTGGTAGAACTCGACTGTCTCCTTCGCGTCCTTGCAGCGATAGGCGACATGGTGGAAGCCGGACGTTGTCGGGGCGGTCATGCAGGCTCCTTGTCATCGACGTTGAGTGCGCCGCGCTTGATCTGGTCGCGTTCCATCGATTCAAAGAGTGCCTTGAAGTTGCCTTCGCCGAAACCCTCATCGCCTTTTCGCTGAATAAACTCAAAGAACACCGGGCCGACCTGGGCTTCTGCAAAAATCTGCAACAGCAGGCGCGGCTGCTCATTCTCTGTCGTTCCATCGAGGAGAATGCCGCGCGTCTTCAGCTCATTCACCTCTTCGCCATGGCCCGGCAGGCGCTCGTCGAGCATTTCATAGTAAGTCTCCGGCGGAGCCGTCATGAAAGGTACGCCTCGCGCTTTCAGACGGTCCCAGCAGGCATAGAGATCATCGCAGATGAACGCGATGTGCTGGATGCCCTCGCCGTTGAACTCGCGCAGGTATTCCTCGATCTGTCCCTTACCGCCCTCGCCTTCTTCATTGAGCGGAATGCGGATCTTGCCGTCCGGGGCTGTCAGCGCCTTTGAGGTCAGCCCGGTATACTCGCCCTTGATGTCGAAGAAGCGGATTTCGCGGAAGTTGAACAGCGTCTCATAATAGTCTGCCCAGTACTTCATCCGGCCGGTGTAAACATTGTGAGTGAGGTGATCGATCAACTCGAAGCCCGCCCCTTCCGGATGACGATCAACGCCCGGCAGGTACTCGAAATCGATGTCGTAGATGGAGAGGTCATCTTCGCCTTCGCCATACCGGTCGACGAGATAGAGGATCGCGCCGCCAATGCCGCGAATAGCCGGAATGCGCAGCTCCATCGGGCCGGTCTGCATCTCGACGGGCTCCGCGCCCTGGCTGATCACATGGTCATAAGCCTTGCGTGCATCCTTCACCCGAAACGCCATGCCGCAGGCCGACGGCCCATGCTCGCGCGAGAAGTACCAGGCCGCGGAACGCGGTTCATAATTGGTGATCAGATTGATCCCGCCCTGACGCCAAAGCTCGACATCCTTGGAGCGGTGCCGGGCCACCCGCGTGAAGCCGATGGTTTCGAACACCTTCTCCAAATGTCCCTTTTCGGGAGCTGAAAACTCGACGAATTCAAAGCCGTCCAGGCCAGCGGGGTTCTCAAACAGATCGGCCATCGGGCGCTCCCATTGCATCAATTAGTTTCATATGTAACTAATTTTGTCATCGCTTTCAACTGATGGCCAGCTTGGGCCGGAAAGGGTCGCCGTGGCAAAACCGCTTATTCTGGGAAACTTTCTGCCCTATCGGCTGTCGGTCCTTTCCAACACGATCTCGCAAGACATCGCCGACATCTATGACCGCGAATTCGGCCTCGACATTCGCCAGTGGCGTGTGATGGCGGTTGTGGGTGAGACGCCGGGCGCGAGCGCCAGCGAGGTGACAGCTCGCACCGCGATGGACAAGGTTGCCGTCAGCCGCGCCGTCGCGGGCCTGATCGAACTTGGCTATCTCACGCGCGAACCTTCAGCCGCAGACGGCCGGCGATCGGAGCTCCGCCTCACAAAGGTGGGGCAAGGCATCTATGATCAGATCGTGCCGCTTGCCCTGCAGTATGAGCGGGACCTGCTCGCCCGTCTCGATGCTGGCGACGTCAAACAACTCGAAGCACTCATGACACGCCTTGCCGACGTCGTTTCGCCAGACCACGAGCTATGGTAAAATCTCCCTATGCCCGTCACGCTTCGACCACCGCGGCAATCGGACCTGGTGCCGGCGTCGCGCCTGTGCCTGCGGTCCAAAGCCTGGTGGGGCTATGACGAGGCTTTCCTTGCCATGTGCAAAGCCGAACTGACGCTGACAGAAACCGACCTCTCCAGTGATCAGATTGTCATCGCCGAAGATGATCGCGGCATGGCGGGCGTGGCTCAGATCAGCATGGACGAAACCGGCTGCTATCTTGAAAAGCTGTTTGTCGACACAGATCGCATCGGACAGGGCGTTGGCGGCGTTCTCTATGACTGGGCCACAAAAGCGGCTCGCGATCTCGGCGCTCATGACCTGATCATCGAAGCCGACCCCGGTGCCGTCCCCTTCTATGAACGCATGGGCTGTGTGCACGCGGGCGAATCCAAGTCCGGCTCAATCCCCGGCCGAACCCTGCCCCGTCTCATCCACTCTCTCGCTTAACCACCGGGCCGTCATCTCTGGCGAAAGCCAGCGATTTCCACGCCGGTTCAAACGCTCATCCAAACTGACGATCTCCAAAACGCGCTTCATCAGAAGCAACCAATGGAGACCCCCATGCAGCCTGCATCCATTCTCGAACATGCCTTCCCCGGCTGCACTGTCCCCTCCCCGGACACTGCCATCGCCACACTGACCTCAGCTTTCGTGGCGGACCCTGTTATCCGCTGGATGTACCCGGAAGCCGATGACTACATGGCCGGCTTTCCAGCCTTCCTGCGTGCCTTTGGCGGACCCGCTTTCGAGGACGAGACAGTCGCGGGAAACACTGCCGGCTCCGCTGTCGCCCTCTGGATTCGGCCCGGTGCAGTGCCGAACGAGGCAGCGATCGTGGACTCTTTGATAACCACAGTCGCGCCAACCAGGCACGCGGATCTCTTCGCCGTGTTCGAGCAGATGGACGCGTTTCACCCTCATTTCGACCACTGGTACCTGCCATGGTTTGGCGTTGATGCCAGCGCGCAGGGCCAGGGTCTCGGATACGCCTTGATGCAGCACTGCCTTGAGCGCATCGATACCGACCAGCTACCTGCTTATCTGGAGAGCCCGAACCCCCGGAACATCCCGTTCTACCAGCGCTTCGGCTTTCGCGTGATCGGTGCCGCCCGGCATGGGGACTGCCCGCCGGTCACCTTCATGCTGCGAGATGCCAGAGCCTGAAGGAAGCCCTATTTCACCAATCCGCTGGCAGTGCCCATGACGTGGAAGATCTCGTTCTGCTCCATCACGCCGCGCACCATGTCAGCGCCCGGACCGCTTGCAAAAACCGCAACATCCTCACCGGCATGGGTCTCCGACCCTGTCGGCACGAGGGCCGGCTGGCGGAAGTCATTGGCTTCAGTGTCAACGTCTGAGAGATCCTGCCGGTCACAGACGACGCCTTCGTCCTCAAGGCGGCAGGAGCCCGGGCCATTCGCATAGCCGAGGGTTGTGTAAGGCTTGCCGTCATCGGCGCGCGCGACAACGCCCGGTGCCGGCGATGACTTTCCGAGGATCGGATTGCCGCGCGCCGGATAGCCGGCAATGGTCAGCGTGTGGGAGTGATCAGCCGTGACAATGATCAGAGTGTCGTCCGCGCTCGTCATTTCAAGCGCTGCGGCCACGGCACGGTCCATCGCATCTGCGTCTTCGAGCGCACGGATGGCATTGCCGGCATGATGACCATGATCGATCCGACCGCCTTCAACCATGAGAACGAACCCGTTTTCATTTTGCGACAGGCGCGTGATTGCCGCCCGCGTCATCTCTTCGATAGACGGCTCACCGGCGGTGTCTCCGGCCCGGTCGAGCTCAAACTGCATGTGCGAGGCTTCAAACAGACCCAGAACCTTGGCACCGCCGGCAATATCAGCGGCTTCGAACCCGCCTGTGTCCTCAACATAGACATGCGCATCAGACTTCGCCGCCCATTCGGCTGTCAGGTCACGCCCATCCGTTCGCCGTCCCGGCTCGTTCTCGCTCTCCAGATCGGGCGCGCCAACAGGGCGGAAATGCTGCCGCCCACCGCCAAGGGCAATCTCGAAGCCGTCGCCGGCTTCCCACTCAACGAACTGCGTCGCGATATCCTTGCAGTCGCTGTTCGCGCCCAGCGCGGAATCATCTTCCCAGCCACGGGACGCCGACTCCGAATAGGTCGCTGCTGGCGTTGCGTGGGTCAACTTGGCCGTTGAGACCACCCCGGTCGTAAGGCCCGCTTTCTCGGCCAGTTCAAACAGACTGTCCGTCCCTCGATCGATCTGGCTCGCGCAATTGCCGACGGCGACATCCGACGTCACACCGAGCGCCCCGGAACGCGTCTTGACGCCAGAGACCATGGCCGTTGCCGTCGCGGCGCTGTCGGAGACCTGATAGTCGTGAGAATAGGTTTTCGACAGCGCGGCATAGGGCAGCGTATCCATAGCGAGGCGGTAGCTTTCGCCGTCCATATCGCGCTTCTGGCCTGCATAGATTCTGGCGGCAGTAACCGTGGAAATGCCCATGCCATCACCGACAAACAGGATCACATTCTTGGCCTGTCCGAGCGTGCCCTGCCGCGCGGCGACCGCCGCTGCGGCCGTCGCGTAGTAAGGATCACCGGCCTGTATCGGCGTCACAGCGGTTCGCTCAAACCCGATGGCCTCGACAGCTGGCGGATCCACCGGGTCAGGAGCCTGCGCGCAAGCCGCTACAAGTGATGACAGTCCGAGAACGAACGCGAAATTGTAGTGCCCCATAGTGGCCTCCCTCAGTCGATGCCGCTTGCAACCGCGATTTGCGACGCCTTTTTGTCCGTTGCCCGACGCTGCGCCAAAAAGACACCGACAAGAATCAAAAGCGCGCCGCCAGCTTGGAGCCCGGTCAGCGGCTCGTCAAACAGCCGCCATGAGATCGCGGCCGCGACAACCGGCTGAACGAGGACGAGAACCCCGGCGATCGCGGGTGCCGTCCGGCCAAGGCCCGCAATGATCAGCCCCTGCCCCATGACCTGAACGACCACCGCCAGAACGAGCGGAGCCTGAAATCCTTCGATACGCTCCGGCATGAAAACCTCTGGCGAGACTGCAACGACGAGCCCGCCGACAACAACCTCAACCGCCGTTAGCCAGAAGATCGCATCCAGCGCCCCGATGGTCCGGCGCGCCACCGACGAAGCCAGCATGTATCCTGAGACCAGCACAGCAGCTCCAAGCGCGAGCAGGTCTCCGCGCAGGTCGGTCTTTCCGTCCGCTTCACCGCCCAGCGACAATATCGCCGCCCCGATCAGCGCGATCATCGCGGCAATCGCCCAGATCCGGGTCGGCCTTTGCGAAAGAAACAGCCATGCCGCGAGCCCCACCCCGATATTGCCGAGGTTCACGATGAAGGTCGCATTGGCGACCGTGGTGAGGCTGAGGCCCCAGTGCCAGAGAGCAATGTCGAGCGCGAAGCACGTGCCGGCCACCAGCAGGAACCGGTTGGGCCGCACCGGCAACCGCCGCTCGGCGACCAGAACCAGACAGAACAGGATCGGCAGCGCGAACACGTATCGCCAGAAAGCAATCGCAAAAGGCCCCATCTCTCCAAGGCCAAGCCGCAGGCCAATCGGCGCGAAGCCAATGCACACACCGCCCGCCAGCAGCAGGGCCGGGCCGGTCCAGGCCGGCGGCGCGATCGGGGTCGCTTCAGAAGCCAGCGAGCTTTCGGACATCCGCGGGCGTTAGCCCTTCGGCGCGCAGCGACGCAAGCGATTTTGCATCGTCCCGTTTTGAAAGCTTGCGCCCGTCCTCGTCGAGCAACACCGGATGATGCCGGTAGATCGGGCTCGGCCACCCCATCAGCCGCTGGATCAACACGTGAATGTGAGGCGCGTCCTCAAGGTCGGTGCCGCGAATCACATGCGTGACGCCTTGCAAAGCATCGTCATGACAGCAGGAGAAATGGTAGGCGACGGGCGTGTCCTTGCGTGCCAGCACAACATCGCCGTGGCGCTCCGGATGGGCGGTCCGCTCGACACACGCACCGTCGATCTCTTCCAGATAGGACAGCGCCGCCCAGTCCGGGCCCAGCGCATCCCTCGCGCGGTCAAGCGAGAGGCGCCACGCATAGGCATCGCCCGCCTCAAGCCGCTCGGCCTCCTCGTCTGCCGGTAGAGGCCCGCCGCGATAGATCCCGTCCGGGGCGAGATCGGCCATCTCGCGACGCGTCCGGAAACACCGATAGAGCAGCCCCCTCTCCCGAAGCTGCGCCAGTCCGGCTTCATACGCGGCGAAATGCTCAGACTGGATGCGAACAGGCTCCGGCCATGTCAGGCCAAGCCAGGCCAGCTCTTCCAGAATCCCTGCCGTATATTCCGGGCGACATCGCGTCTGGTCGACATCCTCGATCCGCAGGAGCACCTGACCGCCCGCCACCTCTGCCGCGCGCCAGACGTGAAAAGCCGACGCTGCCGTGCCGAGATGGATGCGCCCCGTTGGCGATGGCGCAAAGCGAGTGATGAAGGCCATAAGGCCGGTTAACGCGCCGGGCCGGCCAAGCCAAGCGGCCGCGTGTGCGCGCGATCGCCGGTTTGAGGTGCCGCGTTCATCAGATACGGTCTCGCCGTCCGCATAGCTGGGAGCCTGCATGTTCGATCTCGATACATTTGTTGCTGACTGCAAACACGCCGTTGAACGCGACCCAACGCATATGGCGGTGTCAGACCTGCTCGGCCGCGCAATGGACAACCCGGACGCCCTCACGGCAGCGCTCGGCGAGCCAACCACCGGAGGGCTCCAGACAATCTACCAGTCAGACACCCTGACCATCGTGAACGTGGTCTGGCCGGCGGGCATGTCGATCATGCCGCACAATCATGAAATGTGGGCCGCCATCGGAATCTATGGCGGGCGTGAGGACAACATCTTCTGGCGGCGCATCAAGGATGACCCTGACGGCCGCATCGAGGCTGCCGGGGTCAAAGTTCTCTCAAGGGGAGACTTCACCCCGCTCGGGCCGGACATTGTTCACTCGGTGACGAACCCACTGCAAAAACTCACCGGTGCGATCCATATCTATGGCGGCGACTTCTTCGAAACCCCGCGCAGCGAATGGGATCCGGAATCCCTCCAGGAACAGGCCTACGACGCCACCAAGCTCAAAGCGCTCGTGTCCGGCCAGGGATAAGGACGCGCACCCCGCATCGGCTCCGCCCTCACGAGGTCGTGACAGCCCGCCTCTCGACATTCCCGCGAAAAAGACGCCCCCTTTCGTCACGAAAATTCGGGAGGATGTCATGAAACACCGTACGCTCCTTGTCGCAGCCGCTGTGCTCGCGTTCGCCGGGCCTGCACTGGCCAATGGCGGAGGCGGTGGTGGCGGCGCAGCCCTGCCAAGCTCAAGCGGCCCGTCCTACGACCCCGTTGAAGAATATCAGTCCGGTGTCGAGTATCTGCGCCAGCAGGATTACCGGAAGGCCGAGCGCGCCTTCAAACGCGTTGTCAGCGTGGCCCGCAAAGACGCCAACTCGCATCTGCTTCTCGGCGTCGCCCATATGGGACAGGAAGAATGGCGACCCGCTTCGCGCGCCCTGAAGAAAGCCCTGCGTTACGATCCGAGCTTGCATGATGCGCGGGGCCGTCTCGCGGTCGCCTACATGCAAATGGGCAAAGCAGACGATGCACAGGAACAGGTCGATGAGCTGAACGCCGCAAAAGCGGCCTGTGCCGGAACCTGCGCCGAAGCCGACGCCATCGACAAGGCGCTCGCCATGGCCGGTCGGACCGTCGACACCAGCGCGCTGCCTCCTGCAATTGAGCAGGCCTCTGCCACAACCGGCGACACCGCCTATCTCGGCGCTGTTCGGCTGATCAATATGGAAG
>JBCBTR010000004.1:0-24526 GCA_039818545.1 Pseudomonadota bacterium | reverse complement strand
CCCTTCCAGCGATGGCCCTCATCTGCACAGCTCATTCCGTGCTTAGAGACCGCAGCCCTCTAGCCAAGCGCGCGATAAAGCCTATTGCGCCTTTGAAATCAAGCGACTTGCACCGTTGCGCGCAGCCTTTTAGGCAGGCCCCGATAGGTCATGGAGAGAAACATGTCTCACCTCGCATTTATTTTCCCGGGTCAGGGCAGCCAGTTTATCGGCATGGGAAAGGATCTGGCGGATGCTTTCCCAGCTGCCAAGGCGGTATTCGAACAGGTCGATGAGGCACTTGGTCAGGACTTGTCGGGCCTCATGTGTCCGGTGACATTGAGGATCTGACGCTCACCGCAAACACCCAGCCAGCCCTGATGGCGCACAGCGTCGCCGCGATGGCCGCCCTGAAGGAGTCCTTTGGCGTCGATGTCATGTCGGCGAGCTTTGTGGCGGGGCACTCGCTCGGGGAGTATTCGGCGCTTGCAGCCGCTGGTGCCCTGACAATTAGCGATACCGCGAAGCTGCTGCGTATTCGCGGCGAGGCCATGCAGGCTGCGGTATCTCCCGGGGAGGGCGCGATGGCGGCGTTGCTCGGTGCTGACCTCCAGCAGGCTGAAGCGGCATGTGCGGCAGGCCGCGAGACTGGCGGGGTCTGCGAAATCGCGAATGACAATGCGCCGGGCCAGCTGGTGCTTTCGGGATCGAAGCCGTCGATCGATACAGCTTGCGAACATGCCAAGGCGAACGGCGTGAAGAAGGCCATGGCCTTGAACGTGTCGGCTCCCTTCCATTGCTCTTTGATGCAGCCAGCTGCAGACGCAATGGCTGAGGCGCTTGAAGATGCGATTGTCAAAGCGCCGTCTGTTCCGCTGGTTGCGAACGTGACGGCTCTGCCGACAACCGACTCCGAGGAAATCCGGGCCAATCTTGTCTCGCAGGTGACAGGCCGTGTGCGCTGGACTGAGACTATTCAGTACATGGTCGCCCAGGGTGTTGGCCGGACAGGGGAAGCTGGCGCTGGCAAGGTGCTCACCGTCATGCAGCGGCGGATTGAAAAGGGGCTGCAGGGCTTCACGCTCGGCACGCCTGAAGATTTGGAGGCCTTTGCGGAGGCCGTGAAAGGATAGACACCATGTTCGATCTTTCTGGAAAGATGGCACTTGTTACCGGCGCATCCGGTGGCATTGGGCGCGACATCGCTCGTGCGCTCTCCGAAGCTGGCGCGAAGGTCGCCCTGTCCGGCACGCGAGAGGGCGTGCTGGAAGAGGTGAAGACGATGATGGCTGGTGAAGCCGCTGTCGTGACCTGCAACCTGTCTGACAATGAGCAGGTCGACAGCCTTGTTGGGCGAGCAGAAGAAGCGATTGGTCCGCTCGATATTCTTGTCGCCAATGCAGGGATTACGCGCGACGGCCTGCTGATGCGCATGAAGGATGAGGACTGGAATGACGTCCTGAACGTCAATCTCGGATCCTATTTCCGGCTCGCGAAGTCATCCATGCGTGGAATGATGAAGCGTCGGCACGGCCGCGTCATTGGCATCACATCGATTGTGGGTGTGACGGGCAACCCCGGGCAAGCCAATTACTGCGCCTCCAAGGCGGGCATGATCGGTTTCACCAAATCGCTGGCTCAGGAAGTCGCCAGCCGCGGTATCACAGCCAATTGCATTGCGCCGGGCTTCATCAAGTCGCCGATGACGGACGAACTTCCAGAGGCCCAGAAGGAAGCGCTTCTGGCGCAGATTCCCGCCGGCAGGCTGGGGCAGGGCGACGACATTGCGGCCGCTGCATTGTATCTGGCGTCCGACCAGGCAGCCTATGTGACGGGGCAAACGCTGCACGTAAATGGCGGCATGGCGATGATTTAGGGGCTGATGCGCCACTGCCTCCGGGCTTGGCGGTTTCCCAAAGTGTGTGCTAACCGCAACACAAAGCTCCAGAATCGGGGCTTGATTTCAGACATTACTAGAGAGGTACCGCATGTCTGACGTTCTCGAGCGTGTAAAAAAGATTGTTGTCGAAAATCTTGATGTGGAAGGTGACAAAGTCACCGAAACGGCAAGCTTTATTGACGATCTCGGTGCAGACAGCCTCGACCTGGTCGAGCTGGTCATGGCCTTTGAAGAAGAGTTCAACATCGAAATCCCCGATGATGTGCAGGAGAATATCCGCACGGTCGGTGATGCGGTGACGCACATCAAAGCCCACACCTCTTAAGGGCGGCCATCATATGCGCCGTGTCGTAATCACAGGGATCGGCCTTGTAACGCCGCTTGCGGGAAACCGTGAAGCGAGTTGGTCAAGGCTGATCGAAGGCCGCTCCGGTGCGGGTCCAATTGATGCGTTTGACGCATCGGACCTGCCTTGCCAGATCGCGTTTCAGGTCCCCTGGATCGATGGACGCGGTGGCGGTGAGGGCGATGCGGAAGCATTTGACCCTGACACGGCGGCATCGGCGAAAGAACGCCGTCGTATCGACGAGTTCATTCTGTATGCCTTCAAGGCAGCAGATGAGGCGATTGAGGATTCCGGCTGGAAGCCGGAAACCGATGATCAAAAGTACCGGACTGGTGTAATGATCGGTTCCGGCATTGGCGGCCTGAACTCGATCTACGAGACGTCTATCACGCTTTATGAGAAGGGGCCGCGCAAGGTCAGCCCCTTCTTTATCCCTTCGGCGCTGATCAATCTGGCCTCCGGTCAGGTCTCGATCCGGCATGGCTACAAGGGCCCTAATCATTCTGTTGTGACGGCCTGTGCCACGGGTGCGCATGCTATCGGCGACTCGGCCCGGCTGATCCAGCATGGCGATGCCGATGTCATGATTGCCGGTGGCTCTGAAGCGGTGATCGGCAAGATCGGTATTGCTGGCTTCTGCGCTGCAAAGGCCATGTCGACGGGTTTCAACGACACTCCGGAAAAAGCATCGCGCCCCTATGACAAGGACCGCGACGGTTTTGTCATGGGCGAGGGCGCGGCCATCGTGGTTCTTGAAGAATACGAACATGCCAAGGCTCGCGGCGCTGAGATTTATGCAGAAGTGGCCGGTTATGGCCTTTCAGGGGATGCCCATCACATCACGTCACCAGCTGAAAATGCTGAAGGTGGCTATCGCGCCATGAAGATGGCGCTGGGGCACTCGGGACTTGCGCCAGAAGACATCGACTATGTGAACTCTCACGGGACCTCGACGCCGGCGGGGGACGAGGGCGAGGTTCGAGCGGTCGAGAAGCTTTTGGGCGATCATGCAAAGAACGTGTCGCTGTCCTCGACCAAATCGGCAATCGGGCATTTGCTCGGCGCTGCCGGCGCGGCTGAGAGCGCCTTCTGCGCCATGGCCATCCGCGATCAGGTCATGCCGCCGACCCTGAACCTCGACAATCCGAGCTTTGAGACCGATATCGATCTCATTCCCAAAGTTGCGAAAAAGGGACCGGTACGCGCGGCCCTGTCGAATTCATTTGGTTTTGGCGGCACCAACGCGGCTTTGATCTTGAAGGCCGTAAGCGAATAAGACCATTCTGAAGACCGGTGCCCGGACTGGGTGCCGATCTTGGGGGCTTAGCGCAGGAGCGATCGGGATACGCCGTGGGTCTCGTCAGAGCATTATTCTCTCTCATCTTTCTGGTCGCCATTCTGGGCGCCGGTGCCGCCGCTGGTGGCTGGCTCTGGCTGACGAACGAGATTCAGAAGGATGGCCCGCTGACCGCCGATACCGTTGTTACTGTTTCGCCCGGGGAGGGTCTGTACACGGTCGCCTCTCGTCTTGAGTCTGATGGCGTCATTTCGAATGGCTATGCCATGAGACTTGCTGGCCGACTGCAGGGCCTCACCACCGAGATCAAGACGGGCGAGTTTGAGATTGCCGCGGGATCAAGTGTCCAGACCGTGCTCGATACGCTGGTCGATGGGAAAGTGATCCTGCACAGGCTGACGATTCCCGAGGGGCGAACGACGGCGCAGGCCCTGCGCCTCATCGAGGCAAGCGAGTTTTTGCGGGGCGACATGCCGACAGAGACGATTCCTGAGGGCGCGCTTCTCCCTGACACATATCTCTTCGCTCGCGGGACGACCCGAACAGCGATTGTCGAGAAGATGCGGCGCGCGCAGGACACCTTGCTGGATGAGCTGTGGCCTGAGCGTCAGGATGGGTTGCCGATCAAGACGCGGGAAGAGGCGATCATTCTCGCCTCCATCGTCGAGAAGGAAACCGGTGATCCTGCAGAGCGGCCCGAGATTGCGGGCTTGTTCACCAATCGCTTGAACCGGGGCATGCCGCTGCAAAGTGACCCGACCATCATCTACGGCATCACAAAGGGCGAACCGCTCTACAATTCGAAGGGTGAACGCCGCACGCTTTATCGCTCTGAAATCGACCGTAAGACGGACTGGAATACGTACCAGATACCCGCCTTGCCGATCACGCCGATCTGCAATCCGGGACGTGACGCGATTGCGGCTGTGCTGAATCCACCTGAGACCGAGTACATATTCTTCGTCGCGGATGGGACCGGTCGGCATCTGTTCGCCAAGACGCTGGCCGAACACAATCGAAATGTTGCAGCTTACAGGCGATATGAACGCGCTGAAATCGCGAGGGAGCGCAACAGCCCATGAGCGACGATGATCGCACTGGCGCGCCGCTTTCAGGCATGACGGGATTTGCGCGTGTTTCCGGCGAGGCCGCCTGGGGGACATGGGCCTGGGAAGCAAAAAGTGTGAATGGTCGGGGACTCGACGTTCGTGTTCATACACCGTCCGGTTTTGAGGCGCTGGAGCGCCTTGTGAAGACCACTGCGAGCCAGCACTTCAAGCGAGGCTCGTTGCAGGTAGGCCTGCGCATCGAGGCAAGCGCTGGTGAAGCTGGCGTCGCGGTGAATGAAGGGGCACTGGAGGCACTCGTCAGCGCCCACCGCGCAAGATCGGGCGGACCGCTCAGCGCCGAGGCGCTCGCCACACTCATGACCGCGAAAGGCGTTATGGAGGCCGGAGCGGCAAGCTTGCGGGATCTTGCTGACAACAAAGAGATTATCGACACGCTCTCGAAGGGCGCTGAGGCGGTTCTTTCACAGTTGAAGGCATCCCGCGATCAGGAAGGAGCGACGCTCGGACCATTGCTGACCAGTGTGATTGATCAGATGGAAGCCGTCGAAGCGACAGCTGCGAGCGTTGCTCAGGAACAGCCGACGCTTCTCAAGGCTCGGTTGGAGACTCAGTTGGCCGAGCTGCAGGCAGAAGGCGCTGTTGATGCGGATCGATTGGCAGCAGAAGTCGCACTCAGCGCTGCCAAGGCAGATATCCGCGAGGAGCTGGACCGGCTCACCGCGCATTTTGAAAGCGGCCGACGCCTGCTTCAGGACGGATCGCCGGCCGGTCGCAAGCTCGACTTTCTGGCGCAGGAACTGAACCGCGAGGTGAATACGCTTTGTTCGAAATCCGCCAGCCTCGATTTGACGAATGCCGGACTTTCCCTCAAGGCCCTGATCGATCAGTTCAAGGAGCAGGCGGCGAATGTCGAATGAGCAACTGAAACGTCGCGGGCTGATGCTTGTGATCTCTTCGCCCTCAGGGGCTGGGAAGACAACGCTCGCGCGGATGTTGATGGATGAGTTTGAAGACGTCGCGCTGTCGGTTTCGGCGACAACGCGTAATGCCCGGCCCAATGAACAGGACGGTGTCGACTATCACTTTAAATCGCTGGAGGAATTCCGCGCGCTGATCGCCGATCAGGACTTCCTCGAATGGGCGCGTGTCTTTGACCACTATTACGGGACCCCACGCGCAGACACGGTCGCTCTGCTCAAGGCTGGGCGCGATGTGATCTTCGATGTGGATTGGCAGGGGGCTGACGCCCTGCACGATCAAATGCCGAACGATGTTGTGTCTGTCTTTGTCCTGCCGCCATCGATTGAAGCTCTGGAGGCACGGCTGCGGGCGCGGCCTGGTTCAACGGATGAAACCGTAGCTCGCCGAATGGCCGATGCCAAAGCCGAGATCATGCACTGGCGGCGCTACGATTACTGCATCGTGAACGACGATCTCGATGATGCTTACCACCAGCTTCGGCGTCTGTTTCTGGTCGAACGCACCAAGCGATTACGCCAACTCGATCTTGATTCTCATGTCAGGTTGCTTCTCGGCGAAGGGTAGATTGCTGTCCGGTGCAACTTGGCGTTGTTGCTGAAAGAACACATTTCTCAGCAGAACGCACACCTCACAGCGCTGTTAGACGAAATCCATTTGTCGATATGCCAGCTTCCCCCCAAGCTTCGCTTTGGGAGGACTAAAAATGCAAAAATTCACAAAACGCACCATGCTTGGCACCTGCGCTCTGGCTCTCGTCATGATCGCGTCAGGTCAGGCGATGGCTCAGGATGCAGACGGTGAGGACGCCATATCTCGTCAACAGACGATTATCGTAACGGCGACGAAGAGGGCTGAAAGCCTTCAGGATGTCCCGTTCTCGATAAACGCGCAGACGCAGGAAGATATCGAGATTACGGGTGCTGGAAGTCTTGAAGATGTCGCGCGCAGTGTCGCAGGCCTCTCGATCCAGAACCTTGGACCCGGCCAGAGCCAGGTGGCCATTCGCGGCGTTTCTGCCGGGCAGATCGTTCGAGATCAACCGGGGGTGAAAGAGCAGGTCGGTGTCTATCTGGACGAATCGGTGATCTCACTTTCGCTCTTCACGCCAGATCTGGACCTCTTCGATTTGAACCGGGTTGAGACGCTTCGCGGACCTCAGGGCACGCTGTTCGGCTCGGGGTCTGTCGGCGGCACGGTTCGCTACATCACGAACCAGCCCAATGTGGATGAGTTCGACGGCCGGGTTGAGGGCAGCATAAACACGATCGACGATGGCGGGACGGGCGGTCACGTCAAAGGCGCTGTGAATATTCCACTGGTTGAAGGCCGGTCGGCGCTTCGTCTGGTCGGCTATCATACCGAGTATGGCGGCTATATCGATGCGCTGACGCCGACCGGAAGCAAGGAAGATGTCAATTCAGGCAACCGTACGGGCGGACGCGCAGCACTCCGGTTCGACTTGACGCCGAATTTCAGCATCACGCCGCGGGTCATTTATCAGGAGATCGAAGCTGACGGTTTCAACCGCGAAGAGGCCTTTAACTGGCTCACCGGCGGCTTGCCACCCGGCGAGAACGCTCAGTTCCTGTTGCTGGACGAAGCGTTCTCCGATGAGACGTTGATCACGGACGTGACGGCTGAACTCGATCTCGGTTTCGCTGACTTGACTTCGGTCACCAGCTACACGGATCGCGACATCCTTGTTAGCCGCGATGCAAGCGCGCTGACGCATAGTGTGTCGCTGGATCTGGGGTTCGACCCAGCCGCTTTCGTGCTGCCCTCCAACCTTCGAGATGCAACGACCTATGAGTCGGTCACGCAGGAGCTCCGGCTGGGTTCCAATGGCGATGGGCCGCTGCAATGGCTCGTTGGTGTCTTCTACGCGGACGTCGAGCGAGACTATAATCAGCGGTTGCCTACGCCCGGTTACGACATTTTCACTGACGATGCGCTGGGGGCGGGTACTGCGACCGGGGCCGCCAACGGTTTCCCGCTGGACTCCCCGTTCAATTCCGATCTGAATTATCAGCTGGAGCAAATCGCCGTCTTCGGGGAAGTAAGTTATGACTTCACGGACCGACTGACACTGACGGCTGGTGGACGTTTCTACGACTTTGAAGAAGACCGCACCATTTCGTCTGGCGGTATCTTCGCCAATGGCGATTCCAATGTGATGGATACAACGTCTTCTGACGGCTTCACGCCGCGCTTCCTCGCGAGTTACGAGTTCAATGACGTTGTGACATTGAACGCGCAGGCCAGTCAGGGCTTCCGGCTTGGCGGCGTGAACGATCCGCTGAACGTGCCTCTGTGTAGCGACGAAGACGAAATCATTTTCGGTAGTTTCCAGGACTATGATGATGAAACGCTCTGGAACTATGAAGCCGGCTTCAAGGCGCAGACGGGTCAGGTCACGTTTAACGCTGCGGCTTTCTACACTGACATCTCCGACCTTCAGGTCACGCTGGACGCTGGTTCCTGCTCGTCACGGATCGTGTTCAATGTGGAGGAAGCCCACACCGCCGGGATTGAAGGCGAAATCAGTGTCAGCCCCGCTGATGGCCTTGAATTGTCCATCGCGGCCAGCCTGATCGAAGCTGAATTCGACTCAACGGTCGTTGATGGCACGGGCGCAGTGATCGGTGGCATTCAGGAGGGTAATCGGTTGCCGTCCGTTCCAGAACTGCAGGTTGCAGCGTCCGGCGTTTACCGCTGGGCCGCGCCATGGGCCGGTGGGGGAGCCGAGGCATTCGTTGCCGGATCGATCCAGCATGTTGGTTCCCGGTTTACGCAGCCAAGCGATCAGACGGCAGGGCAAGGTCTGCCGGATGCGACAGGTCTCGCTCTGGGGGCTCTGACAGGCCTGGAGAACCCGCAGGAACTCGTCGATCTGGACCTCGATTCTTATGAGACGCTGAATCTCAGCACCGGTCTCGAATTCGATACCTGGTCTGTCACACTGTTCGTGAACAATGTGACCGATACGAACGCCAATCTCTCATTCGACCGTGAGCGCGGAGGCCGGGCACGTCTTGGCTACCGGACCAACCAACCGAGAACTGCTGGTGTGACGGTGAGAAAAGACTTCTAGACCAGTCAGACACCTATTTGAGTGCGCCGCTTCTTGGAAAAGAAGCGGCGCTTTCATATGAACGGATAAGATGGAAAACGACGACATCATCATTCGGCATGATCGCCGGGAGGGAGACAACGAGCTCATCGTTGATCTCCATCGACGTGGATATGCGCAGGAGGGCGATCGCTTTGGTGAGACGTTTCCGCCCTTCGTTCTAGAGACCGTTCTGGCCGCCGACCTCGACGCGGCCGGAGGTAGCCGTGTCTGGTTTGCTGAAATGGGAGGCCAGACCATAGGCTGCACCGCCATGATTGATCGCGGGGTGCGCGGCCAGCTGCGATGGGTCGTCTTGTTGCCAGCCGCGCGTGGTCGGGGCGTAGGGAAGCGCCTCTTCGATCTCGCGATGACGCATGCGCATAGGCAGGGATGGACTGAGGTATTTCTGGAAACGACCGACGGGCTGGATGCGTCGATGACGCTTTATCGCAAAGCCGGCTTCACGGAGGTTGAAGTGTCAGAGGCCGACCTTTGGCACGGACGCGGCCAGCTCATTGTGATGGCGAAGCATATCTAGCAAGGCGACGAAACGCTGCCTGATCAAGCGTTTCCGGTCGGGCGTCAGGGGCAACATCGCTTGCTTCCAGCCAGACTGGAAGGTCGATATCCCGCGTTTTTGCAAAAGACTTCAGGCTGGCGCGGAGCATTTTCCGTCGTTGGCCAAATGCTGCGGCTGTTACGGCCTCGAGTGTTGAGAGATCGTCGAACCGTTGCTCTTGTGGCAGCGGTTTCAGGACGGCCACCGCGCTATCCACCTTTGGCGGCGGGCTGAACGCGCCAGGCGGCAACGTGAAAGCGATATGGGTCTCCGCCACGGCCTGTGACAGCACAGCGAGGCGTCCATAGTGTTTATCGCCCGGCTCGGCGCATATTCGCTCAGCGACTTCCCTCTGAAACATCAGCGCCATCTCGCCTCGCCATTCGCCGGCTTTCAACCAGTCCACCAGCAGGGGCGTGCCAACATTGTAGGGGAGGTTGGCGACGATCATGGCCGGCATCTGACCGGTCGCTGTTTTCACCAGTTCTTCCCAGTTCACCCTTCGCGCGTCGCCGGGATGAACATGTAGCTGGCCAGTGGAGGCCTCCGGCCACGCCATCAACGCGCTCGAAAAGCGTTCGTCTGCCTCTGCGGTGATGACGCGAGCAGCACCTGCATCAAGCAGGGCACGCGTCAGACCGCCGGGGCCGGGGCCGACTTCGATAACTGTTCGTCCTTCTACAGGGCCAGCGGCGAGCGCGGTCCGTCTCAGAATGTCAGGGTCGAACAGGAAGTGCTGACCCAGCGACTTACGGGCCTTTGCCTGCGTGAGGTCAGCGCGATCAGGCATCGAATTGCGCGCGATTTCTGGCCATCTCGCGCGCGAGGCCGAGCGCCGCGATCAGACTGTCCGGGCGCGCATCGCCCCTGGCCGCAGCTTCATAAGCGGTTCCATGGTCCGGGCTCGTTCGGATGATCGGCAGGCCGAGCGTTGTGTTTACGCCGCCCCAGATGTCGAGCGTTTTCACAGGGATTAGCCCCTGATCATGCGTCATTGCGATCACCGCATCGTAGCTGCCTGCCAGTGTCTCGGCGAAGACCGTGTCGGCCGGGCGGGCATCGGCGACATCGACACCATTCGACCTCAGGTGTTTGGCGGCTGGGTTGATGATCTCGATCTCTTCACGCCCAATTGCACCGCTCTCGCCCGCATGCGGGTTCAGCCCGGTGAACACGAGACGAGGGTCGGGTATAGCGAAGTCCCGCTCTAGCGTGCCCGCGACAGTCTTGCCGATTTCGACCAGTGAGTCGGTGGACAGTGCGTCGATCACTTTCGTCAGGGGAATATGAATGGTTGCAAGGGCGACCTTCAGGCCGCCGCCGACCAGCATCATCACCGGGCGTTGCACCCCACAAAGTTCGGCGATGAACTCTGTATGGCCGGGGTGTGCGAAGCCTGCCTCATAGAGCAGGGCCTTGTTGATCGGGTTCGTGACCAGTGCTGCCGCTTCTCCACTGAGTGTATCTGCAGTGGCCATCTCGATTGATCGGATGATTGCCGCTGCGGCGTTGCTGTCGGGTTTTCCGGGTTTGATTTCTGCAACGTCTTCGGTCAGCGGCAAAACGGGCAGGGCGTCTCCAAAGCAGTTCGCAGCCTCCGACGGGCTGGAGATCGTTTGAACGGGAGCCATCGACTCATAGAGCTTTGCGGCGGCGACAACGTAGAAGGCCCGCTCGGCATGCTCGCGCGCAGCCAGCCATGCCGCAGCCGTGATTTGCGGGCCGCAGCCCGCAGGGTCACCCATGGTCAAAGCAAGTGGACGAAAGTCGTCAGTCATCCGCTCGGTCTGACGGTGACGGGGCGCGCTGGCAAGCCTAGCGGCGAATGATCGTGGCTTCCCGGCGCAGGTTTCGCAGGGTCCGCTCGGACATCATGCCGAGTTGCTGGTTCACGAGGCGGTCTTCGATTTGTGCGCGAGACGGAACGTTCTCAACCCCATCTTCGCGGTCGCAAACAAAGATAACGGCAAGGCCGCTCGACATCGCAAAAATGTCTGTCGCGCTGCCGATTTCAGTTTGCGACACAAGCTCTGCGCCTTCTTCGCCAAGTTCATCGATATTCACGCGACCGAGCGGCGCGTGCATAAGGCCGTCGATAGACCCTGCGACCGTGTCGAGTGACCCGCAGCCTTCAGCCTGCTCGACGGCATCCTGCAGCGCCTGATCGTCGCCATCGACGGAAATGATCTGCGCAAGGTCAACGACGGTTGTTGTTTCCGTGGGCTCGCGTCGCCCATTTACGGCGATGATGTAAACGCCATTATCGACGAGGATCGGCTCTGTCAGGCCGGGGCCTTCCATCGCCCGAACGGCGGCGGCGAGTTCCTCATCAAGGTCGGAGAGCGACACCCAGCCCATATCACCGCCGGTCGCGGCTGTTGGAGAGGAAGAAAACTGCTGAGCGGCGACCTGAAATGGTGCGCCCTGACGGAGTTGTTCGACAATGGACTCGGCCGCAGTGAAGGCCTGTTCCTTGTTTTCCTCGTCCGGCGCGAAGAGGAAGATCTCTGACACCTGATACTGGGTCTTAGATGCAGCTGCCTTGATGCGGCGGATTTGGTCGTCAATCTGGTTGTCCGAAATGCGAATCCTCGACCCGAACAGGCCGCCCATGATCCGGCGCCATGCGATCTCGGCCCGCATTTGCTCTTCCAGGCTTGCGGGATTTACGCCGGCAGCCAGTAATTGTTCGAAAAGATTCTCGCGGTTGGTGCCGGACTGACGCGCCATGTCTTCAACGGCGCTGGCGATTTCCGCCGCCTCGATTTCGACTTCGTATTCTGCGGCTTCTTCGAGCTGCAGTTTCTCATCGATCAATTGCTCAAGGGCCTGACCTGTAATCTGCTGCAATTGCTCGGGCGTAGGCTGTTGTCGTCCTAGGCCAAGAAGAAGGAACCGGGCCCGCTGACGAACATCGGTGTAGGAAATAGGTGTGTCGTTGACGATTGCGGCAATGCCTTCAATCGTCTCGGAGCCGTCTGAGGGCGCGTCCTGAGCGGAAGCGACTCCCATGAGGCCTATCGAAATCGCCAGAATAGTACTGCGAATCATACCGTCATCTCCTGCGCATCCCAGCCGGGAAGACTATGCGCGTATATTGTAAACGCTGCGCCACGCCAAGCAACGCGCGCACACACGATGTATCACTATCTAGTCGAACTCACTCGATCCGACTTCGCCGAGTGTCTTTAGGGCGAATCTGAACTGAATAGAATCTGAAGGTCCGAGTTCCCGATCGAGGAATTCGCTGCGTTCGAAGGCAATTTCGAAGCGCGAACAGTCATCTTCATAGACTATTCCAAGTGCGTGCCTGGCGTCGAAGCCCTCTTCGATGTTTCGAAGACGACCATAGGTCAGGGAGTAGTTGTCCGTCAGACGAAACTGACCACTGATCTGAACACCCTCATTCGTGTTGCCACTTAGGTTTATGGCGTCATCTACCTTGTAATAGGCAACAGCCAGCCTTGTTCGCCAAATCTGTGTCCTGAGTCGAGCATCTATTCGGTTGAGTGCCAGGGACTCGTCGTCCAGCCGGACGCGTGCCGATAAGCTGAGTCGACGCCCGAAATCGCTTGTAAAGCCGCCGACCCAATCCGAGACGGTGCCGTCAAGATTTGTTGTAACATCAAGCGACGGATCAGATCGCGAGCGCCAGCGCCGGCCGGCTATGGTCGTGATCTTGGTGCCGCCTTTCCAGCGCATCTGTGTCGTGAACCCGAGCGCGGCTTTCCCGTCGCCTTCATAGAGATCGTAATTGCTGAAGCCGTTGGCATCGAAAAGCGAGGTTTCGTCGAATTCGTAAAGTAGCGTGTCTTCGTTCGGAATCGCCTGATCGTTGACGTTCGATAGCCCCCAGGCACCCATAGCGATTGGCGTAACCTGAATGTCGACGTACTTCCCCGGCCTGTAGAGCGGGTAAGATAGGCGCGTTCCGACATTGCCGACGCCGCGCGTTACATTGGCTTGTTCGCTGACGTTTTCATCGAGAGCGTAATAGTCAAGGCGAGCTTCGGAGAACGGCTGTACCAGGATACCGCCGGGTAGCACGCTCGTTTGTTCCCAGTCCGCTGCAAGGCTGGCACGGCGGCTGTCCCGACCAACGTCTCTCGACAAAAACGCACCTGAAGCACTTACTGCACCGTTTCCGAAGTCGCCCAGATCGAATAATTGTTCAGAGAAGAACAGGGGGGCGGCAACAGGAAACGTTGCATCATCATCGCCCTCACGGAGGCCCTGGATGTTGAACAGGCTGGCATCTGCGTAAAAGTCCTTCTCCTGTCCAATGAGGAAGATCTGTGAAAGCAGGCGCCGGGGTTGGCTGTTGTAGAGTCCGCGTCTCTCATTCTCGCCGTCAATATTGTAACGGCGGGTGTAGAGATCGTCGTTCATTCGCTCTAAGCCGAACCCCCACGACCATTTCGGCGTGATGTTGAACAGGCCCTTAGCGTAGATATGGCTGCGCCAGGCTTCGTCGCCGAACTTGACGCCGTCGCCATCGAACTCCTGCTCGTGGGTGAGGCTTGTATTGATCTCAAGGTTTCCGGACCAAAACCGTTTCCGGTAGTCGAGTTCGAGGACGGGATTGGTGCCCCCGGTAATGAGCGGCGCAATCGTCAGGTCTGAATACGGTGAGATCGCCCAGTAGTAGGGCTGCTCATAAAAGAAATCGAACTTGGTCGAGGTCCCAGGCTTGGGTGGCAAAAAGCCCGACCTGCGCCCTGCGCTAGGGTCCGGATGGGCGAAGAAGGGCATGTAAAAAACGGGTATGCCGCCAACTTCGATCACTGCATCGCGATAGGAAAACATCTGCGATTCTTCGTCGAGGACCGCCCGGCGAGCGCGAATTGTCCACGTCGGCGTATCGTTCTCGTCGCAGGTTTCGCACGCTGTATAGACGACCTGATCAAACGCGTTGATGCCGTTTTCCTGCCGAATAGCGGCATTGGCGGAGGTGGTGCCGCCGTTTGCCAAACGGGCGGAGAAACCGATCGCATATCCATCAGTGAGGTTGGAATCGACCTCGATTTCATCTGCAAAACGCTCTGTTCCGTCGGGGTCGAGAATGACAACATTCCCGGACGCCCGGACTTTTTCGGTCGTCCGGTCGTAGATGACCTTGTCTGCTCTGAGAATACGCCCCTGATAGCGGGCTTCGACTTCGCCCTGAGCGACAATCTTGTTCTCTTCACGCAGCTCGAACACTTCATCAGCGACAAGAAGAACTTCTTCGGAGTCCGCCGCGTCTGACTGCGCAATCGCAGGCGCGCTCGCAATTGCCAGGGCTGTGGCGGCCGATACGGCGAAACGAGTCCAGTTTGCCAAATCAGGCTCCGGGGCAGAGGCTACACGCAGCGTCCGCCCTCGCGGTCGCAGGATTTACAGCCTTAGTGAAAGCATCTGGCGGCGTCCAGCAAGCGTTGTTGTCCAGTGTCATTGAGACGATTTACCGTGTCATTCTTGTAATACTGCCAACATGGCCAGGCCCCCCGGCAGCGTTTCGGCAACGCCACCCAACTCCAGCTCTGTCAGGATCGCTGCGCAGCGGCCGGCGGGGACGCCTGCAGCACGAGCAATCTCATCGACTGAGATTGGTATATGGGTCAGAGCTTCACGCACGCGGGCGAGTTCATCAGCATCGGGTTCATACGTCGTGGGCGGTTCAAATTCGGCACCCGGAGGTTCCGAAAAGTGTCGTCTTTCCAGTCCATCCAGGACCTCAATGACATCCTCAGATGACCGGACGAGGGTGGCACCGTCCCGGAGCAGACGATTCGCGCCCGCCGATCGCGGATCAAGCGGCGACCCTGGTATGGCCATGACTTCGCGGCCCTGTTCACCTGCTGTCCGCGCGGAGATCAGTGAGCCTGACCGCTCCGCTGCCTCCACAACGACCACGCCAAGCGAACAGCCTGTGACTATGCGGTTTCTGCGGGGAAAGTCCTTTGCGACGGCGCGGGCACCGAGCGGCCGTTCGGAGATAATTAGGCCCTCGGCGGCAATTGCCGCATGGAGCCGGTCATGTTGCTGAGGATAAATGTGATCGACGCCGCCAGCCAGCGCCGCGATGGTGCCGGTTTTGAGGCTGGCCGCGTGGACCTCGCCATCAATGCCGCGGGCAAGTCCCGATACGGTTACATATCCGGTTTGCCCAAGCTCTGCTGCCATATCCCGCGCGATCTTTCGTCCGGCTGCGGAGGCGTTCCTCGCCCCGACAATCGCGACCGTGCGTTTGGCGGCAAGCGTCGTATCCCCAAGAAGCGTTAGCACTGGAGGCGGTGGGTCTATGGCGCGAAGTAGTGGCGGGTAATCGGCCTCGCAGGCGGCGACGATTTGTGCACCCAGCTTGGCAGTCGCCTCAATTTCCTGCGAGATGGCGTCGGGCGATGGCGGTGTCATCGCCCGTTTCCGTCCCGCTTTTCGCGATAGGTCAGGTAAGGTGCCCAGCGCTTCCGATGCTGAGCGAAAGCGATCAATTAAATTCGAAAACGTTATCGGGCCGACGCCCGGCGTTCGCGCAAGCCGCAACCAGTCAAAGCGTTCGGTTTCAGAAAGCTTCGTCGTCATTTCCCGCCTGAGGCTCCAAAGCGTGGTTCCTCACCCTTCAATAGACGGCCAATGTTCGACCGATGCGTCCAGAAGACGAGCAACGACAGCAGCGAAAGCACCCCGATCGTAAATGGCCGTTCGCCGAGCAGCGCCGCCCCGACGGGGGCAACAACAGCAGCAATCAGCGCCGATAGCGACGAGATCCGCGTCAGAGCAAACAGCCCCAGCCAAACAGGCCCCGCAAACAGCAACCCCTTCCAAGACACAAAAGCGAGGAGGCCGGCGTAGGTGGCTACGCCTTTGCCGCCGCGAAAGCCCAGCCAGACCGGGTAGCAGTGGCCGAGGAATGCGGCCCCGCCAGCGATAGCCCCGGCATCGGCGCCGAAATAGAGGGTGAAGGCGAGCGCGGCGAGGCCGGCCTTGAAGCTGTCCAGGATCAGAGTGGCGAACGCGAGGTCCTTGCGGCCGGTACGCAGCACATTGGTTGCGCCGATGTTTCCCGAGCCCACAGACCGCAAATCGATCCCGGCAGCCTTTGTCAGGACGAGGCCGAAGGGGATCGAGCCGGCGAGGTATCCGACGATGGCGGCGAGCGCGTAAGGCATCCAGTCTGACATGGTTGGCGATGCCCTCCCGGCATTTTGAAGCCGGGTCCGGTGTAGGCGTGGCTTTTTCAGCTGGCAAGCAAGGTCAAGTCTTGTGTTCGCCGTCAAATTCGGTCTCATGGCGGCCTCTGGGGAGGGCGACAGCAGCGGAGGGACTACGCATGCTGAAGCGGCTCGCAGCCTTTGCCGGCTCGTCACGCGCGGTCACTCGCGGGAAGTGGATTTGCGCGATCGGAGCGATTGCCAGCGCCTTTGCAGGTGCGTTTGGCGCGGCCTATCTGGCGGCGCAGCCGGGTTTCGGCGTTCTGACAGCACTGCTCCTGTTTGCCGGTGCCGTGATGCTGGGAACGGTGTTTGCCCAGATATTCTTCACCACTGAGGGCTATGTCGAACAGCGCGGACGTGACCTGCGTGCGCAGGATCTTTGCGACGCCCTGCTGGAGGGTCAGCCGCCGACCGAACCCTTTGTTCTTTATCTCAGGCCATTTGCCTCAACCGACCAGATCGGTACCGAAGTCGCACGGTCTGTCCGCGTCAGCGGCCCGACCGGCACGCAGGTCGTGTTCGCGACGGACCGGATCGAATTCGAAGAGCAGATCGAGAAGGCGCTTCGCCCCTTCGGCCTGCTTGTCGGGCTGGGCCGCCCGCTCGAACATATTGGCGCGGGACGGATCGTGGTCAGCGACGAGATCTGGAAGCAGGCCATCTCGGCGATGATGGATCATGCTGAACTGATCGTTCTATTGCCATCGGCGATGGGTGGGACGAGCTGGGAAGTCGGCGAGTTGCTAAAGTCGGGGCGTATGAACAAGACGATTGTCGTCGACCCACCCAATGCGGCTGGCGCGCGCCGTCCCGACTACAATCCCGCCGCCGAATGGCGAAACATCAAGGCGGCGTTCGGGAGCGGGGGGTACGCCCTGCCGGACGACGACCCGGATGGGCTCCTGCTTTACTTCGGCGATCAGACCGAGCCGATTGCCCATGTCCGCCTGTCCCTCGATGGCGACAGCGATGTGAGACGCTTTGCACGCCGCATCCTCAAAATGCAGCGCCAACAGACCAAACGAACAGACTTAAGTCAGGAACTCAGTCATGCGTAGCTTATCCACCGCCGTCCTGTCCCTTGTCGCCATGGCGCTCTCCAGCATGACGACTTACCTGACCTTTTTCGATGCGCGCTACACGCTCACACAGGCCGTCGCGAGCGTGCAGCTGCAGGTGCAAAGCGGCGGCGGGTCCAGCAATGGCGAGAAGAGTGCCTACTATCGGTACTATCCGCACCCGCAGATTATCCTCTCCAATCGCGGCACGCGGCCGCTCGTCCTGTCCAATGTCGAGCTGGTGAAATCCTCAACGCTGGAGACGTGTACCGAAGATGAGAGCGCTGAAATCCCGCAGGCGCGGACCTTCGAAGCCATTATCGTGGAACCCGGCACGGTGCAGCAACTGCCGCTCGAACTGGCCCTGCCGGCGGTTTCCCAAGAGGTTGCCGAAGACGAGGAATTCGACCTGCAGCCCGACACTGCGCTGTGGTGCCTGAAATGGACGGCTTTCGATCCGAATGGCGAGCGGCAGGAGCCTCTTACGCCGGTCTTCACGACAGAGATCACGTTTACACCGCCGGAGCCCGGCGATCGTTATCCGAGCACCAATGTCGAGCTCGATTTTCCCAAAGGCCCGACCAAGCTGATTACGCGCGGGTGGTTCTAGAAAAGCGCGTCTAGCGCTTGAACACGCTTTTGCCGCCCACCCATGTCTGCATGACGAGACCTTCCAGCCGGCGTCCGTCAAATGGCGAGTTGGTTGAGCGGGAGCGCAAATCCTCGCGCTGGCAGAGCCATGGGGCACCTGGATCGAAGAGCATAAAGTCTGCCGGTGCACCGGCTGCGAGCCGGCCCTGAGGCAGGTCGATCAGGTCCGCCGGGCCGCTTGTCAGCGGTTTCAGCGCTTCAAGAAGGCTGAGCCGCCCATCATGAAAAAGTGCCAGCATGGCCGCCAAAGTCGTTTCGAGCCCGGCCGCGCCGAAGGCCGCCTCGGCATAGGGGACGCGTTTGGCTTCCGGTGGCTGAGGATCGTGAGCAGAGACCACCGCGTCGATCTCTCCTGATTTCAAACCGGCGATCAGCGCCTGACGTTCATCCTCAGACCGGAAAGGCGGCTGGACTTTGCAGTAGGTGAGGTAGTCGCCGACATCGAGTTCATTGAAGAAGAAGCTGTAGGCTGCCGCCGTCACGCCCACCCGGGCACCGCGCTGGCGCGCCTGCGAGACCATTTCGAGGCTCCGGCCTGTGGAGATTAGGTCGACGATCAGGGCGCAGCCTGTGGTTTCAGCCAGTGTGAGATCCCGGGCCAGCGCGATCCACTCTGCGTCGGCTGGAAGACCTGACAGGCCCATCCGCGCGGCGAATGCGCCGCTATTCATCATGCCGCCTGACAGCGATAGCTCGGCTGGGCGGGATGCGACAACGGCATCCCGGCTGGCGGCATAGGTCATCGCGCGGCGCATGGTCGACGCGTCGGCAAGGGCCTGATCGCCATTGGTGAAGAACACGGCACCGGATTCCTGCATCAGGCCGATCTCGGCCATGGCAGAGCCTTCAAGACCGTTGGTAAGCGCGCCTGCGGGATAGATGCGGTTCAACGCGGTGTCCGCTGCGCGGCGTGTGATGAACTCCACAACGGCAACATCGTCGATCACGGGATTGGTGTCCGGCATCACGACCATGCTGGTCACGCCACCTGCGACGGCGGCTCGACTGGCGCTGGCAAGGGTTTCGCGATGCTCTTCGCCGGGTTCGCCGGTTTTGACGCGAAGATCGACGAGTCCGGGGGCGAGGCAGAGACCGTTTGCGTCAATCGCCTCTGCGCCGTCTGGCGCTGATTTGATATGCGGGCCGAAATCCACGATCACGCCGTCAGCGACGATCAGGCCACCGGTCTCATCTGTTGAGCTTGCCGGATCGAGAATGCGGGCATTCAGGATGGCCATCTGTGTCATGACGAGGCCCCCGCAAGTGTATGCAGGACGGCTTCGCGCACAGCGACGCCCATTTCGACCTGCTCGGTGATCACCGAGCGCTCGCCGTCCGCGATCGCGCTTTCAATCTCGATGCCCCGGTTCATCGGGCCGGGGTGCATGACAATGGCGTCGTCGTTTGCGAGGGCCAGCCGGTCCGCGGTCAGGCCATAATAGCGGAAATATTCGCGGCGCGAGGGCAGGTAGGCCCCGTCCATGCGCTCCAGCTGGAGGCGGAGCATCATCACGACGTCGCAGCCCGGCAGGGCGGCGTCGAAATCGGTATGGGTGGCGGCGGCACCCCAGTCTTCTGCGTGGTTTGGCAGGAGGGTGCGCGGGCCGCAGAGATGAACCTCGGCCCCGAGCAGGTGCAGCGCGAGCGTGGTGGAGCGGGCGACGCGGCTATGAAGGATATCGCCGCAGATCAGGACTTTCAGGCCCTCGATGCGACTTTTGGCGCGGCGGATGGTGAGGACATCCAGAAGCCCCTGTGTCGGGTGCTCGTGCTGGCCGTCGCCGGCATTGATGACGGCACAATCGACCTTGCGCGAGAGCAGCTTTACGCCGCCGGACGCCGAGTGGCGGATGACCAGCACGTCTGGCTTCATGGCGTTCAGCGTCATCGCTGTGTCGATCAGAGTTTCGCCCTTCTTCACGCTCGAATGAGCGACCGGCATGTTGATGACGTCCGCGCCGAGGCGTTTGGCGGCGATTTCGAAGGAGGACATGGTCCGCGTCGAGTTCTCGAAGAACAGATTGACGACGGTCTTGTTCTTCAGGCTCTCGTGCGGGCGATCTCCGCGGCGCGTGGCCTCCGCATAGTCGTCTGCGAGATTGAGAAGGAATTCGATATCGAGACGGTGGAGACCGTCTATTTCGAGAAGATGTTCGTGGTCGAAGCGATAAGTGTCGGCCGTGGGTGACATGCCCTGTTCCCGGATTTTGGGCGGTGTAGGGGCGATTCCGGGCGAGGGCAAGCCTCGTTCAACCGCCAAGGGACATTGCAAGGATATAGGCCGCAGGCATGGTGATCGCGGCGAGGACGGTCTGGACAGCGATGAGATTCGCTGAAAGCGGCGCGTCGCCGCCGAGCTGGCGGGCGAGAATATAGCCGTTGGTGGCGGTTGGGGTTGCTGAGCAGATGGCAACGATGGCGAGCTGCATGCCGCTGACGCCAAGGGCCAGCGCGAGGCCGATCGCGATGAGGGGCAGACCGGCAAGGCGGATGAGAGACCATGTGAACGTGCGCAGGCCGGCGCGTTTAAGGGCCCCGAGATCAACACCAGCGCCTGCGGTCAGCAGGCCGAGCGCGATGGTGGCCTGAGCGAGGATTTCCATGGTGCGGTCGATCATGCCTGTGGGCGGGAGGCCGGCCACGTTGAGGGCACCGCCGATAACGCAGGCAATAATCAGAGGGTTGGTCGCCAGCGGTTTCAGGAGGGCCGGCTTCTCCCCGTTGGTGCGCTCTGAGAAATGGGTGAGGGCGGCGACAGAGATCACGTTCGCGGTCGGGATCATCGCAGCAGCAGCGATGGCGACGAGAGCGAGACCTTCCTCGCCGAAGAGCGAGGCGGCGATTGAGAGCGCGACGAAGGTGTTCCAGCGGGCATTGGACTGGATGATCGCGCCGGTCGGGTGGCGAGGAATGAAGTTCAGCCCGCGCGCGGCCAGCGACAGGAGCGCGAGAGCGCATTGAGCGATGAGGAGTGCGGCAGCGAGTTTCCACGGCGCGGTCTCGAACGGGGCATTGGCGAGCGCCCGGATAATAAGCAGCGGGAAAAGGAGCACATAGGACAGGCGCTCGGCGGCGCGCCAGCCTTCGGGCGCAATCGTGCCGCGCCAGGCGAGCAGGCGTCCGAGGGCCACGATCACGATGACCGGACCGAGTGCCGAAAGAAAAGCGTTCATGCGGTGTTTGCCAGCCTGTCGATGGCCGTTTGCAGGATCACGGCAGCGGCTGAGGCATCGATCAGTTCGGAGCGGCGGGCGCGGGAAAGGTCCGCATCGATCATGACGCGTTCGGCCTGCGCGCTGGAGAGGCGTTCATCCTGAAAGGCGATGGGCAGGTCGCGGGCCTGCAGGATATTGTAGGCAAGGGCGCGGGCTGACTGGGCACGAGGGCCTTCCGAAGCGTCCATGTTCAGAGGGAGGCCGACGATGAGGCCCGTCGCGGCGCGGTCGTCAAAGAGCTCGAACAGGCGTTTCAGTGCCGGTGCGAGTTTCTTGCCGCGCGTGATGGTCTCAACGGGACTCGCGATCAGGCGCAGGCCGTCGCAGGCTGCGACACCGATCGTCTTCGATCCGGGGTCAATGCCGATGAGTGCGCCGGTCTTCGGCATGTCGGAAAGGTTTACGATGCCCATCGCGGCTTCCTTACAGCCTTGAAAGCCGAAAGCGTAGGGCGTATCGCTGCGGCGGAATGCGGAGGCGCGTGATGAGCGTTACGAAAGACGAAGTGAAGAAAGTGGCCCGTCTGGCGCGGATTGCCGTTCCGGAAGAGCACCTTGAAGAGCTCGCCGGTGAGCTGAACGGCATTCTTGGCTGGATCGATCAGTTGAACGAAGTCGACGTCGAGGGCGTCGAGCCGATGACGTCTGTCGTCGCGGCGAAGCTGCCCATGCGCGAAGATGCTGTCACGGATGGCAACATCCAGGATCAGGTGCTGGCGAACGCACCGAAAACCGAAGACGGGTTTTTCGTTGTGCCGAAGGCCGTCGAGTAGGCCTAGCTCTCGCTCGGCTCCGTCTCTTCCCCGGTTTCCTCGGCCGTGGCGTCTTCGTCCCACTCATAGATCGATCTGATGGTGCAGCGGCGCGGGCCGATGCCAGAGCCGTCGTTCAGACCGAAAGCAGAGTCGGAGACGAGAAGCGCGTCGCCGCTTGTCAGACAGCTCGTGCGAGCGGCAATTGCGATGGATTGAGCGAATTTGAGATCCGGACAGACGCCGAAGACTTCAACGAGATACTGGCGCGAAACGCCCGCCTCCAGAATAACTGTGTCGCGGGTTGGATTGGAGAAATTGTCGATGGTCGACTGGAAGCAGATGCGATCCGCCTCCTTGCCGAGACGCGGATCGTCTTCGAACTGAGCGACGCCTCTCACGCGATCATCGGGGGTGGTGGCGCAGGCTGCGACCAGAGCAGCAAGAGCGATTGGGACAAAACGGCGGACCAGCATGCGTGCCTCCTCAGCGAGCTATACGATCAGATTGAATTGCCGTTCCTGTATAGGCAATGAACGTGGGTGCCGTTCACCGGGTCTTGAACTTTGGTGAGCGCGCGTCATACGAAGGCGCAAACTGTTTCCGGACGATTTCCATGACCGATCTGACCCAACTCACGCTCGCTGCGGCGCTTGATGGCCTTGAAGAGGGGGCGTTTTCCTCCGTTGAGCTGACGCAGGCTTTTGTCGACCAGATCGCCAAGGCCAATCCGTCCCTGAATGCCTATGTGGTGGAGACGCCGGACCGGGCGCTCGATATGGCGAAGGCCTCTGATGAGCGCCGTGCCAAAGGCGAAGCGCTGGCGCTCGATGGTGCCCCGCTCGGTATCAAGGATCTTTACTGCACCAAGGGGGTCCGCACGACGGCGTGCTCCGGCATTCTGGGTGAGTTCACGCCGACCTATGAGAGCACCGTGACGCAGAACCTCTGGGATGCGGGGGCGGTGATGCTCGGCAAACTCAACATGGATGAGTTCGCCATGGGCTCGTCCAATGAAACCTCGCGCTTCGGCCCGGTGGCGAACCCGTGGCGGCGCAGCGGCGGGGACAATGCCATGCTGACACCGGGCGGGTCATCCGGTGGGTCGGCGTCTGCGGTTTCGGCTGATCTGTGCCTTGCGGCGACAGCGTCGGATACGGGCGGCTCGATTCGTCAGCCTGCGGCGTTTACGGGGACGGTGGGGATCAAGCCGACTTATGGCCGGGCGTCGCGCTATGGGATGGTTGCGTTTGCGAGTTCGCTCGATCAGGCGGGGCCGATTGCGAAGTCGGTTGAGGATTCCGCGATCATGCTGGAAGCGATGTGTTCGCATGATCTGAAGGACTCAACGTCCTTGCCGGTCGAGACGCCGGACTGGCGGTCCGAGGTTGGTAAGCCGGTCAAGGGTATGCGTATCGGTGTGCCGAAGGAGTATCGGCTGGATGGAATGCCGGACGAAATCGAGGCGCTCTGGCAGCAGGGTGTGGAATGGTTGCGGGCGCAGGGGGCGGAGATTGTCGATGTGTCGCTGCCGCATACCAAGTACGCGCTGCCGGCTTACTATATCGTGGCCCCGGCGGAGGCGTCGTCCAATCTCGCGCGCTATGACGGGATGCGCTACGGCGCGCGGGTGCCGGGTAGCGATCTCACCGAAACCTATGAAGGCACGCGGGCAGGCGGCTTTGGGGCCGAAGTCCAGCGCCGGCTCATGATTGGCACCTATGTGCTCTCCTCAGGCTATTATGACGCCTATTACCTGCGGGCGCAGAAGGTCCGGACGAAAATCCTTCAGGACTTCGAGCGCGTGTTTGAAGAGGTCGATGCATTGCTGACGCCCGCGACGCCTTCCGCCGCATTTGCTTATGGCGAAAAGTCTGATGATCCGGTCGCGATGTATCTGAACGACGTCTTCACCGTGACGGCGAACCTTGCCGGACTGCCGGGTATTGCCGTGCCGGCAGCCCTCGATAAGCAGGGCCTGCCGCTTGGGCTTCAGGTCATTGGCAAGGCGCTGGACGAGGCGGCCTGCTTCCGTGTTGGCGCGGCGATTGAGGAAGCGGCCGGCTTTACCGCGCGGCCCGAGGCGTGGTGGTAAGCTGCGAGCATGCTAGACTAGGCCCATGATCCGTTACCTCTACTATGCTATGATCGGGCTCGTGGTCGCGTTTGGCCTGGCATACGGGATTGCGGTCCAGTACGGACTCGACCCGTTTGCGAGCGAACTTGCGCTCTACTGGGCGGTGATTTCGATGACAGGCGTCTATGTGTCTGTCCGCATCGCCATGATCCTCGAACGCCGCAAGCGATCGCAGGATCGTCGGCCAGATGATCTGAGGCCATCATCCCGCCGTCGGTCGCCGCCCGCTGATAACAGCATACAGGCCCGTATGGAGGCCCGCCGCGAGCGTGTT
>JBCBTR010000003.1:0-26991 GCA_039818545.1 Pseudomonadota bacterium | reverse complement strand
TCGCCATTTACCGGAAGGGCAAGCCGGTGGACCCGGACGCGTTCAAGGGCGTGTATCGGCTCGGTCTGCCGCGCGAGACCTGATGAAGAGGCGGCCATCGGCGCGATTGGTTATCCTGAATGCCGAGGGATGCGCGCTGCTGTTTCGCTACGTGTTTCCCGACCAGGTGTTCTGGGCAACGCCGGGTGGTGCGGTCGATGACGGCGAAACGTTTGAGCGGGCGGCGCAGCGTGAGCTTCTTGAGGAGACTGGCTTCACCCAGCCAGTTGGGCCGGATGTGCATCAAAGACGCGTGGAGTTCGCCGGACCCGATGGTGAGTGGTTCGATGCCGAGGAGCGCTACTTTCTCGTTCGCGTGACGGCCACCGAACTCGATACGAGCGGTTGGGAGGAAGAAGAGGCTGGGATCATTCAGGACTATGGCTGGTTGAGCGCGGACGAGATCGAGGGTTTGACCGAACCTGTTTTCCCGGAGACATTCGCCGAACTGGTGCGCGAGCTGACGCGCGATGGAGGCAGCTGAATGGCGGCGCGCGATCCGTTCTTTGATTTTGTGGAAGAACTGTTTGAGCCGCTCGGACCTGTCCGTATTCGGAAGATGTTTGGCGGGGCCGGTGTGTTTGCGGGCGATGTGATGTTTGCTCTGCTTGCGGACGAGGTGGTCTATCTGAAAACAGATGAAACACTGCGCGCTGATCTCTCGGCAGAAGGCAGCGAACCATTTGTCTGGACACGCCCGACTGACGGTAAAGAGTTCGACATGGGATATCTGTCGATGCCGACCGATGCGGCTGAGGAGCCGGAAGCGGCAAGCGTATGGGGACGCAAGGCACTCGACGTCGCGCTCAAGGCGCGAGCCGCAAAACCGAAGCGGAAGAAAAAGAAGAAAAGCTAGCTGGCGAAGCTCGCATGGAGCGCGGCGATTGCCTCCGCGCGGATCTTTCGCTTGTTCCCGGCATAGGCCGAGCCCGGAAGGGCCTTCAGGGCATTGGCCGCTGCCATAGCGGTTTCTTCCAGCGCGCCCTCATCTGCGACGGCATCCAGAAAGCCTGCCTCGACAGCTTCTTCCGGCGAATGGATTTTTGCCTGAATAACTGCCGACGTGAAATGCCGTGGCTCGAGCCGGGCCTGCGGAAGGATGATGCCATAATCGGGGAGGGTCATGCCGATGGCGGTTTCGTTGAGGCCCAGCTTGTAGTCGCCTTTGGTGCCGATACGTGTGTCGCAGGCGAGGAGGAGCAGGGCGCCGGCAGCCAAAGCGTGGCCGGTGCAGGCGGCGATGACGGGCTTGGGATATTCGAAAATGCGGGTGAACAGCTGGCCACCCGCCGTGACGAGGTCGCCGGCGGCGGCGGGATCGTTCATCATGACTTTAAGGTCGAAGCCGGCCGAGAAGCGCCCGGGGCGTCCGACGATGACAACGGCGTCCGCAGACTTTTCCGTTTCGTCGAGCGCGGCATGCATTTCTGCGATGAAATCCTGGCTAACGGCATTTGCCTTGCCATCGTCGATCCGAATGACGGCAACGCCGTCGTCCAGTGTCATTGTGAGAACGCTCATGCTGCGCCTTTTGCGAGTGTGTCGTCAGGGACGTGTCCCGGCGCATCGAAGCGGGTTTGCATATTGAACGCAAACTCTGTCGGGCCGTCCGTGCGGAGTTTCTGAAGCCGGTTCCAGCCGTCCTCCAGAGTGACGCGCCGGCCCGGCGTGTCCCACCACATGACCATGGTCGCGCCTTCGGAGCGATCGACCCAGTGGCGCAGGCGTTTCATGCCTTCAATGTGATTGGCCATACGATGCGAGAAACGATGAAGGTCGCGCGCCGATGACCACGCAGCCATCGTCACGATGTACGGGTTGTCTGTTCCGTCGGTGCTCAGAGAGACGATCTCGGGCAGGCTCAGGTAGCGCCCGTCATGGGTGCGGGCCCCGTGATTGTGCCAGCGCATGCCGTCATCCTTGTCGGCGTCTTCAAAGACACGCGGCAGCTGCTCGAAGAAGAACCGTGTTTCAGGCAGATCTACCGAGAACGGGCCGACCGGACGGACCGCATTGAGATGAACAAGGATGTGGTCCGTCATGTCTGCCTGCTAAGTACCTCTGAAATTAGCAGGCCTTTTTTCAAGGAATGCCGTTACACCTTCCTTAAAATCGCCGGATCGACCGGCAGTTCTCTGTGCAAATCTTTCGGCCTGAAGCTGGCTGTCGAAGTCATTGTCTTCGGAGTCCCAAATCAGGCCGCGCATAATGGAAAGCGCTGTGGTCGGGCCATTGGCGAGTGTTTTCGCGTAGGCGCGGGCTTCATCCATGAGGGCGTCATCGGCGACAACACGGTTAACAAGTCCCCATTCAAGAGCCTTTGCAGCAGGAATTTTATCGCCAAAAAGCGCCATTTCCATTGCCCGGGCGCGACCAGCCATGCGCGGCAGCAGGAAGGTGGAGCCACCATCCGGCACAAGGCCGATCCGGCGGAAGGCCTGCAGGAAGTAGCCGCTTTCACCGGCGATGATGAAATCGCCCATAAGCGCAATGGAGCAGCCGACGCCGGCTGCCGCACCGTTCACGGCGGTGATAATCGGGTGGCTGTGGGTCTTCATCGCCTTGATCAGCGGATTGTAGTGGCTGTCCAGCGCCTTGCCGGCGTCAGGTTTTCCCTGATTGGCCCCGCCAGCCATGTTCGGCGACAGGTTTGCGCCTGAACAGAAACCGCGGCCATTGCCCGTCAGGATCGTGCAGCGAGCATCGTCTTCGGCCTGCTCAAGCGCCAGACGCAGCTCTTCGACCGTGTCGATGCCGGCCGGGTTCATCTTGGCAGGCTCGTTAAAGGCGATCGTCGCGATGTCGTCTGCGACCGAGTAGGTAATTTTTTCAAAGCTCATGCGTGGCCTCCCAATATCTCTTCAATGTAGCGTTGGAGCGGCGATAAAACAGTGACGCCACGGCAAGGCTAGCGACTTTGAGCGATAACGATTTCGGTATACGTTCAGCGTCATAACAATGGCTGGGATGGCAGGGAGATTTACGATGGCACTTGAAGGTGGCGGCCCCGACTCGAAAATGGGCGAGATTCTCGCCAAGCAAAAAGCAGCGCATATCCGTGACGGTATTCCGTCCGTTGAGCGCCGGCTCGAATGGCTCGACAAGGCGATTGGCCTGCTGGTCGATCATGGCGACGAACTGAACGATGCGATGAATGAGGATTTCGGGCATCGCTCGAAGGACCAGTCGCAGCTGACCGATATTGCCGGCTCCATCGGCGCGTTGAAGTTCGCCAAGAAGAATGTCGCCAAATGGATGAAACCGGAGCGGCGCAAGACAGAGTTTCCGCTCGGTCTGCTCGGCTCGAAGGCGGAGCTTCAGTTCCAACCCAAGGGCGTGGTCGGTGTGATTTCGCCGTGGAACTTCCCGGTGAATCTGACATTCACCCCGCTGGCCGGTATCTTTGCCGCCGGCAATCGCTGCATGATCAAGCCCTCGGAATTCACCGAGCGGACATCGGAAGTCATGAAGCGGATTTTCGAGACGGCCTATTCCGAAGAGGAAGTGGCCGTGATCACCGGCGGACCGGACATTGGTGCCGCCTTCACGGCGCTGCCTTTCGACCACATCCTTTTCACCGGCGCGACCTCGATTGCGCACCACGTCATGCGCGCGGCTGCGGACAACCTCGTACCGCTCACGCTGGAGCTTGGCGGCAAGTCTCCTGTGGTGCTGGGCCGGTCTGCGGATATGGAAAAGGCAGCCGCGCGCATCATGGCGGGCAAGACGCTGAATGCCGGTCAGATCTGTCTCGCGCCGGATTATGCGTTCGTGCCGAAAGAGAAGACGAAAGACTTCGTGCAGGCGGCGACCAGCGCAGTCGAGAAGATGTTCCCCGAGGGGCTCAAGGACAATGACGACTACACCTCGGTCGTGAACCAGCGCCATTATGACCGCCTGCAGGGCTATCTCGATGAAGCGCGGTCCAAGGGTGCTGAGATTGTCGAGATCAATCCGAAGGATGAGAATTTCAGCCAGCAGCCGCATCACAAGATGCCGCCGACACTGGTGATCGATCCGTCCGATGATCTGTCGGTGATGCAGGATGAGATCTTCGGGCCGATCCTGCCGGTGAAGTCCTATGCTGATACGCGCGATGCCGTGGGTTACATCAATGCCAATGCGCGCCCGCTGGGGCTCTACTATTTCGGCGAGGATGCCGCCGAGAAGGACATGGTGCTGAACAATACGACGTCGGGCGGAGTGACCGTGAATGATGTCGTCATGCATGTTGCGCAGGAAGACCTGCCATTTGGCGGCGTCGGGCCATCCGGCATGGGGGCCTATCATGGCCGGGAAGGCTTCTATGAGTTCAGCCATCGCAAGGCGGTCTATACGCAGACCGGCTCGGAACTTCTGGCGATGATGCGCCCGCCTTATGGCGAGAAGTTCCGCAAGCAGATCGCCGGCCGCATCAAGCGCTAGCCGCAAACCATGTTTCGCCTGCTTGCGAGCCTTACCCTTCTTGCGGCCATGGCTGGATGTGAGCGCACGATCACGGCGCAGGATGTGTTCCTGCCGGATCGCGCCCCGAGCCTGATCCTGTCCGTGTCCGACGAGCGCGGCCTGCTGATCGACAGGAACCAGCCCCGGGAGGGCCTGTTCGAAGCGGCGGGGATTTCGTTTGAGGATGGCCGGCTCGAGACGTCCGTGGGCGAGGTGGCCTGGCGGCTCGCCCGGCAGGGCGATCCCGACAAGCCTCTGATCGTGAACTGCCACGGCAATGCCGGCGATATCGAGAACCACGGCAATCTCACCGTGTGGAAGCTGCATCCGCATGGCGATGTGATGGTGTGGGATTATCCGGGCTATGGCGCGAGCGACGGCCATGCGCGTGTTTCCGATTTTGAGGCCGTGGCAGCCGACCTTGCCGTGTCACTGCCGGGCTTCCGGCGAGATGAGACGCAGAAGGTCGTTTTCTGGGGGTACTCCTTTGGCGGGTTCATCTGCGCCCGTCTTGCCGCACAGTCCGGCCTTGCGGATGCGGTTGTGTTCGAGGCGTCGGCGCTGTCGGCCGAGATGGCCGTGAAAGCGTTCGTGCCGGCCTATGCCTCTCTTTTTGTGCGCCCGCGTCTGAGCGACGATCTGCGCGGATATGACAATGCAGCGGCGCTGCGCGGGGTTGATGCGCCGGTGCTTGTCCTGTCGGGCCTGAAGGATCGCGTGCTGCCGCCGCGCCAGAGCCGCCGCCTGCGAGACGGGCTGATCGCGGCGGGGCTGGACGTCGATTTCGGAGCGTTCGAGACGGCCAATCACTTCACCATCGCGTTTTCCGACGGGTTCGATGAACAGGTGGAGGTCTTCCTTTCAGAAGCAGGAGTGCTTGCGCCCGACTGATAGGTGCCTGATGGCGTTGCCTTTGCCGGCAAAGCGCCGGTAGGGTCGGCGCACTTGAAAAGGTTTGGGAGCATCGGGATGAGCGATACGGCGGTACCTGCCGGAGGGGAGGCCAAAGGCTTCCTCGGATTCGTGGAGCGGACGGGCAACAAGCTGCCTGATCCGGTCTTTATCTTCTTCTATCTGATCATCTTCCTGATGGTGATCTCGGTGATCGCTTCTGCCATGGGCGCAAACGCTGTGCTGGGCGAGCAGGTGATGAGCGGCATGCCGGACGCCCAGAAGGCGCGCTTCGGCATCGGCGCGGACGGCGTGATTCCGGCGTTCAGCCTGCTGTCACCGGACAATATCCAGCGGCTCTGGGTGGATATGCCGAAGACGTTTACGCACTTTCACCCGCTCGGCTATGTGCTGGTCGTGATGCTGGGGGCGGGCGTTGCTGAACGCTCGGGCCTGTTCGGCAGTGCGATGCGGGCGGCCGTGCGCAACGCGCCGAAATCCCTGCTGACGCCGGTTGTCGCGCTTGTGGCAATGGTGGGAAACCATGCCGCGGACGCCGCCTATGTCGTGCTGATCCCGCTGGCGGGTGTGTTGTTTGCCTCAGCCGGGCGGCATCCACTTGCCGGGATCGCCGCTGCATTCGCGGGCGTGTCTGGCGGGTTTTCCGCAAACCTCTTCCCGGGCCAGCTCGACGCGCTGCTTTACGGCATCACGGAGCAGGCGGGTGAAATCCTCGTCGCCGACTATGACGCCAACATTGCAGGCAATACCTATTTCATTCAGGCGATGACGTTCGTCTTCCTGCCGGTGATCTGGTTTGTCACCGACCGCATCATCGAACCGCGCCTTGGCACCTATGTGCCCGAGGGCGACGCCGTGAACTCAATTGCCGACGAAGATGCGCCGCTTACCCCGGAGCAGCAAAAAGGCCTGCGCTGGGCCGGACTCGCCTGTCTGGCTGTCATTGGCGCGTGGGTGTTCATGGCGTTCGGTCCGGGCACGCCGCTGGTCGATGACGGTCCGGATATGGCGGATGCAGAATGGTACATTCAGTTTCGCCCGTTCTTCAATTCGCTGGTCGGGGCCTTCCTGATCCTGTTCCTTGCCGCGGGCTGGGCCTATGGCGCGGCCGCGAACACGATCAACAATCACAAGGATCTCGTCGCCATGATGGCCGACGCGATGAAGGATATGGGTTACTATCTGGTGCTCGCCTTCGCAGCGGCGCACTTCGTGGCCATGTTCAACTGGTCGAACCTTGGCCTGATCTCGGCTGTGCACGGGGCGAACGCGATTGAGAGTTCCGGCCTGCCATTGCCGCTGCTGTTGGGCCTGATCGTGATCTTCTCTGCAACGATCAACCTGTTTGTCGGCTCGGCTTCGGCGAAGTGGGCATTGCTGGCCCCGGTCATGGTGCCGATGCTGATGCTGCTGGGCGTGAGCCCGGACGGGGCGACAGCGGTCTATCGGGTTGGCGATTCCGCGACCAACATCATTACGCCGCTGATGGTCTACTTCCCGCTGATCCTCGTCTTCGCGCAGCGCTGGCAGAAGGATTTCGGCATTGGGAGCCTGACCGCGATGATGATCCCGTACTCGATCTGGATCATGATCTGCGGCCTCACGCTGACCGTGGGCTGGGTCTATCTCGACCTGCCGCTCGGCCCCGGCGCACCGATCAGCTTCACGCTGCCCGGTGCTGGGGGGTAGGCCGCCTGACGGGGGCCTACTTCTTAAGGAAAGCCGGGACGTCGTCTCCAAAGCCCTTCACGCCTTCAGGTGCGGGGGCGAGGATCGGATCGTCGTCCTTGCGTTTGCGATCACGTGAACCGCGCTCGCGGCGGGGTTTCTCGGCGCGGTCTTCGCGGGCAGGCTTTGGGGCCTCGGACTTCTTCTCCGGCCGGGATTCGCTTTTGGCAGCAGGCGCGTCTTCAGACTGTGCCTCGGTGTTGCGATCGCGTGCGCTGGAGCGCCCGCCGCGTGAGCGTCCGCCCCGGTCGTTGCGATCTCCACGGCCACGTCCACGGCCTCGGCCACCTGTGTCCGGCGGAAGGTCTGCCAGTTCATCAAGCAGGCCGTCGGGCATGAAATCCTCGACGTCTTTCTTGATCATGCGCAGCACGCCGTCCCAGGACTTGCTGTCTTCCGGCGAGACCAGCGTGTAGCTCTCACCGGAGCGTCCGGCGCGGCCCGTGCGGCCGATGCGGTGGACATAGTCCTCATCCTTTGGCGGCGGCGCGAAATTGAAGACGTGGGACACGTCCGGAATATCGAGCCCGCGCGCGGCAACGTCAGAGGCGATCAGCAGTTTCAGGTCACCATCGCGGAAGCGGTTCAGTGTCTGCGTGCGGTAAGCCTGTGGCAGGTCGCCATGGATCGCGGCGGCATCCATGCCATGCTTGGACAGGGACTTGGCGACGATGTCGACTTCGCGCTTCCGGTTGCAGAAGACGATGCCATTATTGATGTCGCAGGTCTCGATGATCGCGCGCAGCGCATGACGGCGGGCCTTTGCATCGTTCGTCGGCAGTTTGACGACGTGCTGGGTGATCGTATCCGCCGTTTGCGTTGGGCGCGAGACCTCGATCCGCTTGGGATCTTTCTGGAAGGTCTTCGCAAGGCGCGCGATTTCCGGCGGCATCGTGGCCGAGAAGAGCAGGGTCTGGCGGCGCGGCGGCAGCATTTTGCAGATCTTCTCGATGTCCGGGATGAAGCCCATGTCGAGCATGCGGTCGGCTTCGTCGATGATCAGCGTTTCAACGCCGGTCAGCAGGATCTTGCCACGCTCGAACTGGTCCATCAGGCGGCCGGGGGTCGCGATCAGGACGTCCACACCGCGGCTGAGCAGCTGTTCCTGTTCCTTGAAGCTGACGCCGCCGATGAGCAGTGCCTTGGTGAGCTTGAGGTGCTTGCCATAGGTCTCGAAGCTTTCGGAGACCTGCGCCGCGAGTTCGCGGGTCGGGCAGAGGATCAGGCAGCGGGGCATCCGGGCGCGGGCGCGGCCACGGGCGAGGCGATGGATCATAGGCAGCACGAAGGCGGCCGTCTTGCCGGTGCCGGTCTGGGCGATGCCGGTCACGTCGCCGCCCATCAGGACGTGCGGAATGGCTTCCGCCTGGATCGGGGTGGGGATGGTGTAGCCAGCGTCCGTGACAGCCTGCATGACATTGGGGCCGAGGCCCAGATCATTGAATGTGATCTCTGGCGTGTCGTCTTTGGTTTCGTCAGTCAAATCTTGTCTTCTCTTTCGGGGTGGATCGGTTTGCTCAGGTTGGTGGCTGGCGATCCAGCGACCGGCCCGGGCGAATCCTAAGCCCGGAAAGCGTACGAGCGCCCCATAACGCAGAAAGGCCCATCAGTACAGCGGGCCTTTCAGTTCTGTAACATCGCCGGTTTGCCGTTAGCCGGGGGGCGTTTCGAAACAGAAGCGGTCTGTGGATATCAGCGGCTCGAACGTTGTAACATTGCCGGCCATGTCGACCGCGCGGATGTAGAGCGCTGGTATCTGGTCCAGATTTTCGAGATTGTGCAGGCCGAGCAGGAGCCCATCGGTGAGAACGGGGCCCTCGGGACCGGACGTCGGATGGGTTTCGAATGCGAACATGCGGCGTGGCAATCCTTCAGGGTAACGGTCAGTTGTCAGGAAACGCTCGTTTTCGAACTCGAACGGGCTGATGAATGTCGTATTGCTCTGGGAGATGTCACCGGGGGCGGCCGGGACGATGTCGGCGTCGAAATTGTCGGTCGCTCGGGGAGAGTCATCCACGATGAGAAAGCCAGTTGTCATCGTGTTCATCGGGCCATTGTCGCGGGCGACAACAAGCATTTTCGTCGGGATGCGATCACCCTCCCGACTATGTATGTAGGACTGGTCGATGTCGTCATCTGACACGGTGATTTCGATGCTGTGGGCACTGCCTGTCGATGAGCGGTGCCCGCCGGGGAAAAAGATGGGCTCAAAGCTGCGCGTCTCGCCATCCGGGCCAGTGACGGTTTCCACCGGGCATCCGGCATCGCTGTCGTCTGGATCGCTGGCCAATATGCCGAGTGTCGTGTCGATGATCACCGTGATCGTTGGCGGTTCGGTGTCATCAGCGAGCGGTGTGGTCTCGCATGCGGTGAGGATTGCCATGGCAGCGACGACCGTAAGGCTTCGAGTATAGATTTGACTCATGAACGTCCCCTGTTTCAGAGACGTTTGAAGGTGCCAGCAAACGCCAGAATCACAAAGGCCCGCCGTTGAGAGGCGGGCCTTTGCTGTATTTCACGAGCTGGACTGGCCTATCCGGCGTCGGACAGGTTCTGGTTCGCAAAGTCCCAGTTCACGAGTTCTGCGAGGAAGGTGTCCATGTATTTCGGACGGGCGTTCTGGTAATCGAGGTAGTAGGCGTGTTCCCACACATCCATAGTCAGGAGCGGTGTCACGCCAGCTTCTGTCAGCGGGGTTTCGGCGTTCGGTGTCTTGCGGATTTCGAGCTTGCCATTCGCGAGGACCAGCCAGGCCCAACCCGATCCGAACTGGCCACCGCCAGCGGCTTTGAACTCTTCAGCAAACTTGTCGTAGGACCCAAAATCGCGATCGATCAGTTCGGCGACCTTGCCGTGCGGCTTACCGCCGCCGCCGGGCTTCATGGAGTGCCAGTAGAAAGTGTGGTTCCAGACCTGAGCGGCATTGTTGAACAGGCCGGCCTTTGAGGCGTCGCCGGAAGCGTCATTAATAATCGCTTCAAGGTCAGCATCTGCATGGGCGGTGCCGTCGATCAACTTGTTAAGGTTTGTTACATACGCGTTATGATGCTTTCCATAGTGGAAATTCAAAGTCTCCTCTGAAATATGGGGCGCGAGGTCGCCGCGGCTGTAGGGCAATTCTGGAAGGTCGAAAGCCATTCTGTTGTCTCTCCTTGCAAGTATTTTTGTTCAAAGGCTTTAACGCCTTACAACTCATATGGTTCGCATGACCGATCACGCCAGTCCACTGAATCGCGATCAATGGAAATCGCTCGATATGCTCGTAAAGCGAGCCGACGAAGACCGATGGCTGTCCAGCCGCTATGCGCCGGCTTCCAAGCGCCGGTCACTGGTTGCGCTATACGCCTATAATTACGAGCTGGCGAAGGTGCGTACCAGTGTATCCGAGCCCGGACTCGGCGCGATTCGGTTTCAGTGGTGGCGCGATGCTCTGGATGAGATCGAAGCCGGCGACATGACGCGCAAACATGATGTCGCCCTCGCTTTGAACGAGCTGATCACAACCAACGGGTTCAGCGCGCTCGTCGCGCGCCGGATGCTGGACGCCCACGAAACGGCATTTGAGGAAGGTGAGCGATCGAAGGAGCCTGAAGCGCTGCTGATGAGCGCAGCGGCTAACCAGCTGGCCGCCACGCATGCCTGGGGCCAGAATATCACCCAGCTCGCCCCGGCTTATGCAGCCGCCCGGCGCGGCGACACGAAAGCCTTTGGGCCGGTGGTGCCGAAGGTGCCCGGAACGATCCGTCCGGCGCTTGCGCATGCCGCGCTTCGCTACAATTACGCCTCCGGGATTACCATGAAGCCGTTCGCTAAACGGATGATGATCATGCGGGCCATGTTCTCCGGAAAAGTCTGACCCGGCGGCACGGCTGGCCAGTCGGGCTCGAGGCGATAAGCTTTCTCCAAAGTATGGAGGATCGCCATGGATCTGGCATTGAGCAGTGAGTACGAGGCGTTCCGCAAAGAGGTCGCTGGCATTCTTGAGGCGAACCGCGACAAGGCTCCGACATCCGAAGACCGCGGCATGAAGAATGAGCGGCGGCTTGAATGGCAGAAACTGCTGATCGAAAACGGCCTTGCCGCACGAACGATTCCAGAAGCCTATGGCGGATATGGCGCAGAGCCGGACATTCTGCAGTCGCGGATCATCGCCGAGGAGTTTGCGCGTACGGGGCTGCCGCGCCCGCTGGCCAATCAGGGCATCTCCATGCTGGTGCCAACGCTGCTTGAACTCGGCACGGAAGCGCAAAAGACCGCCTATATTGGCCCGACGCTGCGCGGTGAGATGATCTGGTGTCAGGGCTATTCCGAGCCGGGCTCGGGCTCCGATCTCGCCAGCCTGCGGACGTCAGCGGTGCGCGATGGCGATGATTTTGTGATCAATGGTCAGAAGATCTGGACCTCCACAGCGAAACAGGCCGACATGATCTTCTGTCTCGTGCGGACAGATCCCGATGCGAAGAAGCATCATGGCATCTCCTATATCCTGTTTCCCATGGACACGCCGGGCATCGAGATCCGACCGCTGGTCGATATGACCGAAGCGGCGAACTTCAATGAAGTCTTCTTCACCGATGTGCGTGTGCCCGCCGCAGGGATCGTCCATGAGGAGAACAAGGGCTGGCAGGTCGCCAATGCGACGCTGACCCATGAGCGCGGCATGCTGGGCGATCCTAATTCGACCAAGGCGCGGCTGGTGGAAGTCGCCGAACTGATGAAACGCGAGACCCTGAATGGCCAGCGGCTGATCGATCATCCGGTGTTCCGGGACCGGCTGGTGGCGCTACAGGCGCGGGTCTACGCGATGCAGGCCAACGGGCTGCGCATCACGACAGCGCGGCTGAAGAAAGAGAATGCTGGCATGGCTGGCCTGATCGTGAAACTGCAGGGGTGTGAGCTCAACCATGAGATTGCGCGTCTTGCGATCGATGCCCTTGGCGAGCTCGGTGTGCTTTATGGTGAGGGCGATCATGTTCGCGATGAAGGGGCCTGGCAGTGGCGCTACATGTATGATCTCGGACTGATCATTGGCGGCGGCACGGCGCAGATCCAGAAGAACATCATTTCCGAACGTGGCCTTGGCATGCCGCGTGGACCCAAACCTGCAGCGGCATAGGAGACCGACATGGAATTTGCGCTCTCTGAAGACCAAAGACTTCTACAGGACTCGATCAACGGGTTTCTCGAAAAGGCTTCTCCGCTCGATACGGTGCGCGAAGCGGCAGCCGGTGATACGGCGGTTCGTGCCGGCGTCAGTGAGGGCCTGGCCGAGATGGGCAGTGCGTCGCTGTTCGTGCCCGAAGCGCATGACGGGCTAGGGCTCGGTGTGCTGGAAGCCGTGCTTGTGCAGGAGGCGCTGGGCGCTGCTGTCGCGCCTGCGCGCTTTATCGGCGATGTCGTGGCTGCAGCCGCTTTCCGCTGGGACGGCAATCGCGGCCAGCAGGCCGAATTCCTTCCCAAGATTGCCAGTGGCGAAGCAAAGTTCGCGATTGCTCTGACCGAATCAGTCGCCGCGCGCGAGGGGGCCGGCGTCACGGCATCGGGCGGCAAACTCTCCGGCACGGCGATGTTTGCGATGGATGGAGGCGACGCCACCCACATCCTCGTCGCGGACCGGGCCGGGTTGCTCCATGTCGTTGCGGCTGGCGATGCGGCGATGAAGCCACTGCAGACCATTGACCGGACACGGACATTCCACGAGCTGACCTTTGATAATGCAGCCGCTGAGCGCCTGCCCAATGCGGCGGCGGATGATCTGATCCGGCTGGCGCGGGTGCTATTAGCGGCCGACACGCTGGGCGCATCGACAGCCATGCTGGACAAGGCCGTGGCCTATGCGAAGGAGCGCAAGCAGTTTGGCCGGGTGATCGGATCGTTTCAGGCGGTGAAACATATGTGCGCGGAGATGGCGGCAGAGATAGAACCGGCGCGCGCGCTGGTCTGGCAGGCGGCTCATGCCATGGACACGAATGACCCCGAAGCTCCGCTCATGGCGAACCTCGTCAAATCCCACCTTGCCGAGATCGGTACATTCGTGGCGAGGGCCTCGACGGAGGTGCATGGCGGGATGGGCTTTACCGATCTTGTCGGCCTGCATTTCTGGTTCAAGCGGATTGGCGTGAACCGCCAGCTTCTGGGTAGCCCGGAAGCTGTGCGGGAAGACGCGGCACGGCTGCAGGGCTGGGCGGCATAGCTGGCGATGTTTGAGCTTCTCACCCCTGAGCAGATGAACGCTGCGGATCACCGCACGATTGATGGCGGTGTGCCGGGCTACGAGTTGATGAAAGCGGCAGGCCGGGCGGTTGCAGAGGCCGCGCAACGGCTGATGCCAGAGGCGCGGCGGGTTCATATCCTCGCGGGGACGGGCAATAATGGCGGCGACGGCTTCGTTGCGGCGAAACTGCTCAACGATGCCTGGCGGGATGTTCGCGTGACGGTCATCGGCGACGTCTCGAAGATTTCGGGTGATGCGAAGCAGGCTTTCGATGAATGGGATGAAGGCCTTTCGGACTTTTCTGCCGAAGCGCTTGCGGAAGCTGACCTTGTGATCGATGCTCTGTTCGGTGCCGGCTTGTCCCGACCGATCGAAGGCCCGCTCGCGGAGATGATCGAAGCGATCAATCGAAGCGGTAAACCGGTGCTCTCCGTCGATCTGCCAAGTGGTGTGGATGGGGGAACGGGCGAGGTGCGCGGCGCTGCGATCCGGGCGGCCGCGACGATGACCTTCTTCCGCAAGAAACCGGGGCATTTGCTGTTTCCGGGGCGCGGGCATTGCGGGCGTATTCATGTCGCCGATATCGGCATTCCAGCGGGCGTGCTGGCGGGACTGGATGTTCGCACCGTTGAAAACACGCCGTGGCTCTGGCGGGCGCAGTATCCTGTGCCGGGGGATGATGGCCACAAATTCACGCGCGGTCACGCTGTGGTGCTGTCCGGGCCCGCGCATGCAACGGGTGCAGCGCGCCTGTCAGCAGGCGCGGCGCTTCGGGCGGGTGCCGGACTGGTGACGCTCGCGAGCCCAACAGATGCGATGAAAGTCAACGCCGCTCACCTGACAGCAGTGATGCTTCGGGAGGTGGAGACGGCGGACACTCTGTCGGAGATGCTCGCCGATCCGCGTATCACGAGTGTCCTTCTGGGTCCGGGCCTCGGTGTCGGAGAAAGGACACGCGACATGGTCTCCGTCGCGGCAAAGGCCGGCAAGCGGCTGGTTCTGGATGCCGACGCGTTGACGAGTTTCGAAAGCGACCCGGATGCACTGTTTGCTCTCATCGGCGAGAGCGCAGGTGCCATCCTCACGCCGCATGAAGGCGAGTTTGGCCGCCTGTTCGGGCGGGGCGATGCAGACAAGATGGGCCGAGCGACACACGCCGCTGAACGCAGTGGCGCGGTGGTGATCCTGAAGGGTGCCGATACCGTTGTCGCGAGCCCGGACGGGCGGTGTTCGATCAATGCGAATGCGCCGCCCTGGCTGGCAACGGCTGGGTCCGGCGATGTGCTGGCGGGTATCGCAGCAGGGTTGCTCGCGCCGGGAATGCCGGTGTTCGAGGCGGCGAGCGCTGCGGTGTGGTTGCATGGCCTGTCTGGTCAGGCGGCAGGGCCGGGACTGACGGCGGAAGACCTCGACGCCGGATTGAAATCTGCCATTGCGAGCCTGTTCTCGTCTTGAGACGATAGGCTGAATTGGTGGGAGATCAGGAATGAGCGAGACACAGCCGGAAGTTATGAAAGATGTGCCGTGGTGGCGGGGCGCGGTGATTTATCAGATCTATCCGCGCAGTTTCGCCGACTCCAATGATGATGGCATTGGCGATCTGCCGGGCATCATTTCCAAACTGGACTACATTGCCGATCTCGGTGTCGACGGGATCTGGATTTCTCCCTTTTTCACCTCGCCGATGAAGGATTTCGGGTATGACGTGGCCGACTACTGCGACGTCGATCCGATCTTCGGGATGCTGGATGATTTCGACCGCCTGATTGAGACGGCTCATGCTCTGGGTCTCCGGGTCGTCATCGATCAGGTCTACGCGCATACCTCCGATCTGCATGACTGGTTCAGCGAGAGCCGGGCGAGCCGGGACGGAACGAAGTCGGACTGGTATGTCTGGGCGGATGCGAAGCCGGATGGCACGCCGCCGAACAACTGGCAGGCGGTGTTTGGCGGGCCGAGCTGGACCTGGGACGCGCGGCGCGGCCAGTACTACATGCACAACTTCCTGCCGAGCCAGCCGCAGCTGAACCTTCACAATGATGACGTTCAGGAGGCGCTGCTGGATGTTGCCCGGTTCTGGCTGGAGCGGGGCGTCGATGGCTTCCGGCTCGATGCGATCAATTTTGCGATGCACGATCCGGCCCTGACCTATAATCCGCCGCGCGACCTGAAGGGGCGAAAGCCGACACGACCGTTCGACTTTCAGGATCACATTCACAACCAGTCTCAGCCGGGCATTCCGCTATTCCTTGAGCGGGTCCGGCAGGTGACCGATGAATTCGGGGTCCGGCTGACAGTGGCTGAAGTGCCCGGCGCAAACGCGCTGGAGGAGATGAAAGCCTTCACCGCCGACGAGAAGCGGCTGAACTCGGCCTACAATTTTGACTTTCTCTACGCTTCGACGCTGACGCCGCGCCGGGTCAAACGGTCACTTGATGGCTGGACCGGCGCACCCGGTGAGGGTTGGCCGTCATGGGAGTTCTCCAATCATGACGCGCCGCGCTATGTCAGCCGATGGCATGATGGCTCGAACCCGGTGGCTTTCGCCAAGATGGCCAATGCGCTGCTGCTCTGTTTGCGCGGCAATCCGATCATCTATCAGGGCGAAGAGCTGGGGCTCGAACAGGCCGAGATCGCCTTTGAAGATTTACAGGATCCGGAAGCGATCGCGAACTGGCCCATGACGCTCGGCCGGGATGGGGCGCGAACGCCGATTCCGTGGGCCGCGCAGGATGAGTTTGCGGGCTTTTCCGGGGTTCAGCCGTGGTTGCCTGTCTGGGATGCGCATGCGGAGATGGCTGTAGATCGCCAGTTGGCGGATGAAGATTCGGTCTTTGCTTTTGTTCGGGCGTTTCTTGCGGCGCGGAAGCAAAGTCCGGCGCTGCAGATCGGGGATGTCGAGTTTGTAGATGCACCCGAGCCCTTGCCGGCCTTCTGGCGAACGCTAGGCGAGGAGCGCGTGTTCTGCGCTTTCAATCTGGGCGGCGCGCCCGTTGAGTGGGAGCCGCCGCTTGATGATACCGCGACTGCTATTGTTCCGACCGAATGGGCGCGCTCGGCGTCAGGCATTGCTCCGCCATTCGGTGTGCTTGTCGCAAAGGGCTAGCTGGTCGTCAGGGGCAACGTGTGAACGACGGAGCCTGCGGGCTGCGCGGCGGCGTTTGCGGGCCGGTGGATCAGGCAATTCCCGGACAGGAAGGGCCGGATCAGGGAGCTGTCCTGATCAGTAGCCGAGATAACCGTGCGGCTGCCATCCTTAGCGCTGTAAGTTGCTGTCGCGCGCAGGAAAGCCTCGCGGGAGCCGTTTGCGGCGAGGTCTGCTTCCAGTCTCGCCGGCTGAAAGCCGAGCTTCGTCTGATCGGTTGTCAGTATTCTGAGGAAGAGGTGCGCGCAGACGAAGGCTGAAGCCGGATTGCCCGGAAGGCCGAGAACGAGCTGGCGATCCTTTCGTGCAAACCAAGTCGGCTTGCCCGGACGCACAGCGATTTTTTCAAAGATGGTGTCATAGCCCGCCTCGGCGAAAGCCGCGCGCATATGATCATGATCGCCGACTGAGGCCCCGCCAACGGGAAGAATGATGTCAGCGTCGGTGGCCGCATCGATTTTTTCGCGGATGGCGGCGACGCTGTCGGTCGCGACACCAAGATCAAGTGGTATGCCGCCCCAGAGCGAGATAAGCGCGCTGAGCCCGGCTGGATTCGAATTGACGATCTGGCCGCGTTCTAGCGTGGAGCCGGGCGCGCGTAACTCATCTCCATTGGCAAGGATCGCGATTGTCGGACGCTTGTGAATGGAGAGTGTCGCGTGGTTGGCTGCCGCTGCGATGGCGATTTCGGCCGGACCGATCTTCGCGCCCGCTTCGATGAGCGTGTCGCCGGTGGAGAAATCCCGGCCGGCCGCTCGGACAAATGACGGCTCGCTATAGCCGGATAAGAACCGAACCGTGTCGCCGTCGCGGGTGGCATGTTCCTGCATGACAACATGGTCTGCGCCGGTCGGCAGTTCCGAGCCGGTGAAGATGCGCACCGCTTCCCCGGGTGACACTGGTTTGTCGAACACAGTGCCAGCCGGGATGTCTCCGATCACCTTGAGTGGTGTGTCGGGCGCGCCAACATCAGCAAGACGCACGGCATAGCCATCCATGGCCGAAACCGCCGCTGGTGGGCGTGTGACATTTGCTTTGAGTGGGATGGCGAGCCGGGCTCCGAGCGCATCTGACAGGGCGACGGTCTCGACCGGCCAGTCCGGCCGGTTGGCAACCAGCGCGGCGATGGCCTCGTCGACGCTGATCAGGCCGCTCATGCGCCTTGTTTCTTGTAATCGCCGGACGCACCACCGCTTTTCTCGACCAGTTCGATCGCCTCGATGACCATGGCTTTGTCCACGGCTTTCAGCATGTCGTAGAGCGTTAGACAGGCGGCGCTGACAGCGGTCAGCGCTTCCATTTCCACGCCGGTCTTCCCGCTGGTGCGGACCCGTGCGGTGACGTTGAGTGCGCTGCTCGTTTCATCCGGTTCAATTTCCACTTTCACGCTCGACAGCGGCAGCGGATGACAGAGCGGGACAAGGTCTGCCGTCTTTTTCGCCCCCATGATCCCGGCGAGTTCGGCAATCGCGATGGGATCACCTTTCTTCGTGTCCCGTGCAGCGGCGAGGCGAAGCGTGTCGGGTGCCATACGAATGCGCCCCGATGCGATGGCGGTGCGCGTCGTCACGTCTTTGTCGCCGACATCGACCATGCGGGCGCGCCCATCCGGGCCGATATGCGTGAGGTCTGACATCTCTCAGGCTTCCATCAGGCGCGGCATCAGCTCGACGAGGTTGCAGGGCTTGTGGCGGCTGTCGAGCTGGTAGGAGATGACCTTGTCCCAGCCATCCTTCACCGCACCGTTCGAGCCCGGCAGACAGAAGATGAAGGTGCCTTTGGCGAGCCCTGCCAGCGCCCGTGACTGGAGCGTGGACAGACCAACGCTTTGGTAGCTGACCTGATGGAAGATCACCGAGAACCCATCAATTGTCTTTTCAAAAAGAGGCGCGACCGCTTCCGGTGTGACGTCCCGTCCGGTCAGCCCGGTCCCGCCGCTGGAGATGACGACATCTACCGACGGGTCATCGATCCAGCCCTGAACCGTGCCTCGAATGGTTTCGACGTCGTCGCGAACAACTTTGCGCTCGGCGAGTTCGTGCCCGGCGGCCTCGATGCGGTTCACCAGTGTCAGTCCGGATGTATCCGTTTCGAGGGTGCGCGTATCGCTGACCACCAGAACCGCGATGCGGACGGGGATGAAGTCGAGGGCGTCATTGATGCCATGCATGAGAAATTATCCTTGTGTGTCGGCCCAGCGCGCGCTGTCGGCATAGTCTTCGTCGCGGGGCTCGATCCACGTCGATCCGGTCGGGCCGGTTTCTTTTTTCCAGAAAACCGCTTCGGTCTTCAGATAGTCCATGAGGAAGTCTGCGCCCTCGAAGGCCGCGCGTCGGTGAGCTGACGCAGTTGCGACGAAAACGATGGGCTCGCCCGGTGCCATGTCGCCGACGCGGTGGATCACCATGGACGCGTTAAGCGGCCAGCGGGTCTCTGCCTCTGAGACGGCAGCTTTTATCCCGCGTTCGGTCATCGGAGAATACGCCTGAAGCGTCAGCGTGTTTACAGCACCGGTTCTGGCGTCCGGGCGCACAAGCCCCGTGAAGCTGACAATCGCGCCAGCCCCCTCGGCGCGCGCGGTGAAGTCTGCGAGCGCGGCACCGGGATCAAATGAGGTGTCGCTCAGCGTGATCATCGCGCTAACCGCCGCCCACCGGAGGCATGAAGGCAATCTCGTCGGCGTTTGAAACCGGGGCAGGCTCGGATGCGATTTCATTGTTGATGGCGAGCCGAACCGTGTTCTCAAGCAACGCGCCGGAACTCCCATGCTCCGCGTCGATCCATTGCCTCAGCGCAGAGGTGTCCGCGATGCTCGCTGGCAGGTCGATGGTCTCAAGGGGCGTGCCTGTCGCGTCGGCAAGCCGGCCGAAATAGAGAAGCCTCGCCATGCCTAGCCTCCCGTCGTCGACATGTGACGTGGCAGAGCCGGAGCAGCCCCAGGGCGCTCGATCCGGAAGTCATGCTTCTCGGGCTTCGCACCAAGGGCCTTATCGAGCGCTGCGTTGAGCACCGTGTCATCGCCCGGTGTGTCGCGCAGGGCAGCCCGCAAATCCACATGATCGTCCTGCCCGAGGCACATATAGATGCGGCCCGTGCAGGTGACGCGGACACGGTTGCAGCCGGCACAGAAATTGTTGGTCAGCGGTGTAATGAAGCCGAGCTTGCCGCCGGTCTCCTGAATGCGGACATAGCTGGACGGTCCGCCATTCGCATCGACTTTCGGGAGAGGTGTCAGTGTCCAGCGCGCATCGAGCTCGTCACGGATCATCGGCAGGGGAAGATACTGGTCGAACCGGTCTTCGCCGGTTTCGCCAAGCGGCATGACCTCGATCAGAGTCATGTCCATGCCCAGACCATGCGCCCATTCAACCATGGACGGGATCTCATCGGCATTCTGATGTTTCAGGGCGACCGTGTTGATCTTGATTTTCAAACCGGTGGCCAGCGCAGCTTCCATCCCCTGCATCACCTGCTGCAGGTTTCCGCGTCGTGTGATTTCCGCGAACCGATCTGGAATAATGGAGTCTAGCGAGACGTTCACCCGGCGCACGCCCGCGCGGTAAAGCCCCTCAGCATGCTGGGCGAGCATCGTGCCATTGGTCGTCAGAGTGAGCTCATCGAGGCCGGACCCGAGCCTTTGCCCGAGCCGGTCGAACAGGTCTGCGATGTCTTTTCGGACGAGTGGTTCGCCCCCTGTGATGCGGATCTTGCGGACGCCGCGATCAATGAAAACGTTCGCCACGCGGTCAAGTTCATCGAGCGAGAGCAGGTCGCTCTTCGGCAGGAACTGCATCCGCTCCGACATGCAGTATGTGCATCTCAGGTCACAGCGGTCTGTCACGGACAGGCGCAGATAGCTGATGCTGCGACCGAACTTGTCGACCAGCGGCGCTGCCGCAACGGAGGCCAAATCGTCAGCCATTAATGTCCTCCTCATGAGCGGCGAGATCCGCCCGTGTGTCGATGTCGATCGCAAAGCGCGGATCGAGCGCCAGCGTGCGAGTGTTGTCGAGGGTTTGGAACACGTGCCGCGCTCCGCGATCCCCCTCAAGGCATTTCAGCTGCCTGAAGACAGAGCGATGGAAGAAGGCGGGCGGGCAAAGCACATCATCAGCTTGTGTCATGACGGCGGGGACGCCGTCTTCGGCGGCGTCGGCAAGCGCGGTCAGATGGCTGTCCGGAACGCGCGGCATGTCTGCAAGCAGGATGATCAGGCCGTCAGCTCCGCTGGATTCGGCTTGCGCCACACCGATCGCCAGAGATGAGCTCTGGCCCTGAGCCGCGTCTGGATTGTCTGAAACAGTCCAGCCGGTCGCTTCCAGCAAATCGCGTCGTTCCGGGCGCTCCGGCAGGGCGACGGCGCATCGGGCGGCGACGGTGGAGCCGGCAAGGGCACCGGCCGCAGCCGAGAGCAAGGGTCTGCCCTGAAACGGGATCATCAGCTTGTCTGTGCCAAACCGAGCCGACAGGCCGCTGGCGAGCAGGACGAGGGCGATCCGGTCGAGCTTCATCGCGTCGTCTCCGCATGAAACGCTTCGACAATCTCAGCCAGTGCCGAAACAGCCAGCATAGAGGCGTCGCGCATGGATGGCACGAGACCGATCGGCCCACGAATGCGATCAATGTCTGTTTGCGGCAGGCCGGCCGCGGCGAGCGCGTCGCGGCGGCGCTCCTGTGTCCGGCGGCTACCGACCGCGCCGATATAGAAAGCGTCTCCGGCGAGCGCGTCCCGCAGCAGGCGTTCTTCCCAGTGGGGGTCGTGGAACATCAGCGCGAAGGCGGTCGCAGCGTCGTCCCGGTTGGCAGAAATCGCTGCTGGTGTTTCGAGCTTTACCGTCTCGGTGATCCCGCCGCGCTCGGCGGCTGAAAGGCAGTCATCGTCCGGGCTTTCCACCACACAGCTGATGCCGCTGGCGGCGGCAACACTGGCGAGGGCGACGACATCCGCGCCGCGCCCGGCAATCCGGAGGCGCAGTTTCGGTCGATACCGCGCCGTGAAGGCCTCGCCATGCCAACCGGTGGGTGCGTCCGGTGATGCGATGTTGAGGGAGCCATCCGCGTTGAAGGTCAGCGCCGTGGACGCCCGGCGTTCAAGCGCGGCAACAGCCGTTTCCAGTGTTGCGCAATCAGGATCGGCAATCAGGAGCACATCGATCGCGCCGCCACATGGCAACTGGATGTCAACAAAGGGCGAGCCTGTGCCGTAGCGGACTTTCTTCGGGGACCCTGATTGAAGGGCCAGATGCGCCTGCTGGATGACATCGGCATCGATGCAGCCGCCGGACACGTATCCCGCGGCGTCACCCGAGCTGGAGACCGCCATCAGCGCCCCAGGCGCGCGCACGGCACCGCCTTCAGTGTCCGTCACGACAGCCAGCGCGCAGCGTTGCCCCTCGCGAAGGACATTGACCGCCCAGGCCATGACGTCTGCTGGATGTTCGTAGGTTTCGCTCATCAATCTCGTTGTAATCGAGTATTGATATCGAGACCAGTGATTTGCCGGAGCTAACCGCGTTTTGTCAGGGCAGAGAAACGCTCCCGCTCGGCCGCCGTGGCGGCAGCCGCTTTTTTGGCTAGCGCCTGATAGGCTGTGAGGACCGCTTCGCCCGTCTCGGTCAGGGTCGCGCCGCCGCGTGATTGGCCGCCATGATACTTCTCGATCACCGGCGCTTTGAACTGCGTGTTCATGTCGTCCACGAGCCGCAGGGCGCGCGGATAGGACATTTCCATGGCGCGTGCGGCGGCGGCTATCGATCCTTCGGCGCGAATCGCGGCCAGCAGCGCCGCTTTTCCGGGGCCGAGCCGTCCACCGGCGGGCAGGTCTATGCGGACACTGAGAGATGCCTTCGTCATTGCCGCTCCTCTAGAACACGCCCGTCATCATCAGCCAGCGATAGACCAGCCGAATGGCGACATAAAGGATCAGCACCGCTGTCAGGCGTTTCACAAGCTTTGCCGGCAGGCGTTCGCTGCCAAGGTGGGAGCCGATCTGACCAGCGATCAGCACAGCCGGGAAGAGCAACCAGTAAGCCCCGAGCGAGGAGAGCAGGGACATGTCACCGAGCTTGGTGATCTGGCCGAGCAGGCCGGAGATGGAATTTACGAGGATGAACAGGCTTGCCGCACCCGCGATCTCGCGCGCACCGCCCCACCGCCAGAGATACAGCACCGGGGCGAGGAAAATACCGCCGCCGATGCCGACAAGCCCTGAAAGAAAGCCGATCCCGCCGCCAACGAGTCCGGATGCGATCCAGCGGGTCTCGGTGTCGGGCGTGTCAGTGTCTGGTGCAGGATTTTCGAACAGCAAACGCAGACCGGCGAGAAGCAGGGATGCCCCAAGCAGACCGATGAACACCTCTTCCGAAACGAGCAATCGCCCGCCAATCCATGCTGCGGGGACGGATGTGATGAGGAACGGGGCGAGGCGTTTGAGGGAAATATGCCCGGCGCGCGAGAACCGCCAGACGCCGCCGCTCACGACGATGATGTTGCAGATCAGCGCGATCGCCGGGAGGATGCGATAGTCTGCGCCGCTCAGGACCAGCAGCGCATTGTAGGTCGACCCGCCGCCAAATCCGACGGCTGCGTAAAGCAGTGCCGTGACGAAAAACAGGGCAGGCAGGGCGAGCGGCAAAAGACGAGACCTCAAGCTGAATGTCGGCTCGCAGCGCTACCCTCTAGGCGAAACTCGTGCAATCATGACAGGATAACCGATGATGTCCTGAGCCAGGGGCACGCGATAAGGAGGCGAGGCATGTTTCTGGAAAATATCAATGTCATTCCGAGGCAGGGTGAACCTGCACCGTCTGTCTCCGGGCCCGCTGTCATTTCCAATCTGAGTCGGCGTGGTTTTGTCGGCCTTTCCGGTGCGCTTGTGCTGGGCGTTGGTCTCGCCGGCTGCTCGTCTGGCGAAGAGGCTGAGGCTCCGGTCGCCAAGGCTGGCCCGAGCCCGTTGACTGAGGTGAAGGGCGGCGACGCGACACCGTCGCTGTGGATATCCATCGCTGATACGGGCGCGGTCGCGATTACCTGCCACCGCTCTGAAATGGGTCAGCAGGTCTGGACCGCGATGGCCCAGATCGTCGCCGATGAGTTGGAAGCGGACTGGGACGATGTCGAGATCGTGCAGGCACTTGGCCATCCGAAATATGGCGACCAGAACACAGATGGCTCCCGCTCGGTTCGCTACAATTTCCACCGCCTTCGTGTCGCTGGAGCGGCCATGCGGACCATGCTGGAGCGCGCGGCCGCTCAGCAATGGAACGCCAATGTCGCGGACTGCCGCGCTGAACTCGGCGAAGTCCTGCACACGGCCAGCGGGCAGCGCGCAACCTATGGCGAACTCGCCGCAGCGGCGGGGCAGCTTCAGGTGCCGGCTGAAGACGAAATAACGCTGAAAACGCGCGACCAGTGGCGCTACATCAACAAGGACATCCCATCCCGTACGGTGCCGAAGATCATTCGCGGCGAGGGTGAGTTCGGGATCGACGTACGGCGTCCGAACATGGTCTATGCCGTTGTTGCGCGCCCGCCGCAGGTTTTTGGCGGAACGGGAACAGTCAATGACGCTGCCGCGCTTCAGGTGCCGGGTGTCCTGCAGACCGTTCGTCTGCCGGATGCGTCACCGCCAGCCCTGTTTCAGCCCCTTGGCGGCGTCGCCGTGATCGGAACCGATACATGGGCGGCCATTCAGGGGCGCAATGCGCTGGACGTTCAATGGACGGACGGGCCGAATGCCGACTACGAATCCGGCGCGTTCGAACAGGCCATGATGGAGACGGCCCGGACGGAAGGTGCCGTGCGGCGCAATCGCGGGGATACTTACGCAGCGCTTGAAGCTGCCGAGACACGGCTTGCATCTGAATACTATGCTCCGCACCTGTCGCAGTCGCCCATGGAGCCGCCATGCGCCACGGCTGAATGGACGGGCGACACACTGGAATGCTGGGCCTGTGTGCAGGACCCGCAGGCGACACGTGCGACGCTGGCGCAACTTCTCGGCATTGAACCCGACAACATCACCGTTCACGCCACATGGCTGGGCGGGGCGTTCGGACGAAAGTCCAAGCCGGACTTTGTCGCTGAAGCCGCGATGATCGCGCGTGAGATTGGCCGACCTGTGAAAGTCACCTGGACGCGCGAAGATGAAGTCCGCCACGGCTATTATCATTCTGTCAGCGCGCAGAGGCTTGAAGGCGGGCTGGATGCGGATGGTAACTGCACCGCCTTCCTCCACCGCACGGTTTTCCCACCGATTGGCTCAACCTTCGCGCCGGGCCTCGCCACGCCAACCGATGGCGAGATGGGGCTTGGCGCGACCGATACGCCGTTTGCGACGCCGAATATTCGGGTCGAGTCCGGTGATGCCGAAGCACATTTGCGGATTGGTTGGTTGCGGTCAGTCTCCAACATTTACCACGTCTTCGCAGTACAAAGCTTTGCCGCTGAGATGGCGGTCGCAGCAGGACGGGACCAGAAGGATTACCTGCTGGATCTGATCGGCGAGCCGCGCACGCTCGACCCGAACGCGGAAGGGGCGACCTATCCAAACTATGACGCTTCGATCGAGGAATACCCGATCGAGACCGGGCGGCTGTCGAACGTCCTGAACATCGCGGCCGACATGGCGGGATGGGGCAGAGACATGCCGGAGGGCCATGGCATCGGCCTCGCCGTGCATCGCTCTTTCCTGTCTTATGTCGCGACGGCGGTTGAGGTTGCGGTCGATGCTGACGGCAATCTCTCCATTCCGGGCGTCTGGCTGGCGGTCGATGCCGGCACCGTGATCAATCCACGCCATGTGCGCGCGCAGATGGAAGGCGGGACGATCTACGGCCTGTCCAATGCGCTATATGGCGAGATCAGCGCGCGGGATGGCGCGGTGATTCAGGACAATTTCCCGAGTTGGCGCGTCATGCGCATGGAAGAGGCCCCACGCGCCTTTGAAGTGGAGATTGTCGAGTCAAACACCGCACCGGCGGGTGTCGGCGAGCCGGGCACGCCGCCCGCCGCGCCTGCGCTGACGAATGCGATTTACAACGCCACCGGCGTCAGGATCCGGAGATTGCCGATCCTTGGCCCGAATGGCCGCCGGCTGTCGCTTGGCGACGCCCAAGAGACCTGAGGAGGAGGAGACCATGGCTGTAACGCTGAACATCAATGGCGAGGACAAGCAGGTCGATGCGGCAGAAGGTACGCCGCTGCTCTGGGTGCTTCGTGATCACCTGCAGATGACAGGCACCAAGTTCGGATGCGGGGTTGCCCAGTGCGGGGCCTGCACGGTGCATGTTGACGGCTCTCCGACGCGCGCCTGCGTCACGCCGCATGATGCGCTCGAAGGGGCTGCGATCACCACGATCGAAGGCAAGGATGGCGCAGCAGCCGACGCGATCCGCTCCGCGTGGGAAGCGGCGGATGTCCCGCAATGCGGGTACTGCCAGTCCGGTCAGATCATGGCGGCTGTGGCCCTGCTGGAAGAGAACGCCAGCCCCAGCGACGCCGATATCGACAACGCGATGAGCGGAAATATCTGCCGCTGCGCGACCTATATGAGCATCCGCCGCGCCATCAAAGACGCTGCGACGCGGCTCTAGAGCGGGTCCGTTAGAATCGCCGTCTCATGAGTCCGCGCCGCGTCATCCTGGATTGTGATCCGGGGGTCGATGATGCGGTGAGCCTGCTGGCGGCGCTTGCTTCGCCGGATGAGCTGGACATTCTCGGCATCACGACCGTTGCCGGAAACACGCCCGTCGATGTTTGCACACGCAATGCATTGCGTGTGCTTGCACTCGCGAACCGTCAGGATGTGGATGTCTATCCGGGGTGTGACAGGCCACTGGTCGAGGCCGCGCTGACAGCAAGCCATGTTCATGGCGACGACGGGCTGGGCGGTGCGCCGTTTCCTGAGCCCGGCCAGTCTGCAAGCGACAAGAATGCAGTCGACTTCATCATCGAAACGCTGCGAGCGCATGAGGAACGCGACGTCACGCTCGTCCCGACGGGACCGCTCACGAACATCGCAACGGCGCTCACAAAGGCCCCCGATATCGCAGAGCGCATCACAGAGATCGTCCTGATGGGCGGAGCCTATTTCGAGGGCGGCAACGTCACGCCTTCGGCGGAGTTCAACATCTATGCGGACCCGCACGCGGCGCAGATTGTGTTCGGGTGCGGACGGCCGATCACGGCGTTCGGGCTTGATGTGACGCTGCAATTTCGGTGCACACCCGCGCGGATGAAAGTCTTTCAGGCCATGGGGACTCCGGTCGGAGCTGCTGCGACGGCCATGATCGACCATGTAAATGCTGTGTACGGAGAGCTCTACGGATCGGAAGGTGCGGCGATGCATGATCCGTGCACGGTGCTCTATCTTCTGAAGCCAGACCTGTTCCGATTTCGCGATGCCTTCATCTTGCATTCACCGGCTGGCCCATTGCGCCATGCACGTCGACCGCCGTGTGCCCGCGCGTGATCCGTCCATCCGTTTCCACATCGATGAAGGCATCGC
>JBCBTR010000002.1:0-27206 GCA_039818545.1 Pseudomonadota bacterium | reverse complement strand
TTGAAGAAGAAGAATTGAGTTTCGCACCAGTTCTAAATACTCTAATTGACGAACTAGCAAAAACACCGAGCTACGCTGACTATCACCAGTTTGTAGATGATGAGCTTTTGGCATCCAGATTTGCAAAGGCAGTGATCCATCTTGAAGGTAAGCGCTGGAAAGAAACGAAAACTAACGAGCCTTTGAGGCCTCAAGACATAGGTCATTACCTCGAGCAACATGCGCTAGGTGGTTGTTCTCTCATCAACTTGAAAAAGAGCATCTCCTCGAGAATAAGAGCAGCTCAAAAGATTGGGGATAAGAACTGGGATGAGTTGGATGACGGCCATCGCAAGATGCTAGCCGAGTTGATCGTTGTGGTATTGTACATTTCAAGTGCCGACCCTTTACCAAACGGCCAGTATGTATGGGAATCCAATGAAGACTTCCATGATCGAGCATTGAAGACTTAGCGTCAACGTCTGCAATGACGCCGGAACCAAGCCGTGGGCGCAAAACCGGACATGAGTGGACTTTCCCTAGAGGCAAAGACTCATCGTTCAATTAGGATGTTTGCAAGAATACCCAGCCGTAATTGCGCTATTCTGGCTTCCGAAATTTGAGGATAAACTGATCTGTGTTCCCGCGAATGGTATCGTCAAACACATTCAGGTCCATTAAATCTGAAGGGTTTCGCAGGACATCGCTCGACTCAACAAAGACGAACCCGGCCGCTTCGACTTCTTCGCGAACCAGGTCTTCTCTGATGCGATGCAGCGTATCTGTAACCTCGTTTGGCGCGTCTGCGGCAGCTGAATGATCGACGATGATGTAAAGCCCGCCCGGTTTGAGCGTCCCATAGAGCATCGCATTGATCGTAGCGGTTGTGACCGGTGGCGGCAAATTCTTCAGGTCATGATAGTTCTGGCTGGTCCACAATACATCCAATGGCTCTGGCGAGGTGATAGGCGCACCTGCGACCAGCGGCGTTATAATCACATTCGCATAATTATCCGTATCAGCGGCGATGTCTTCCAGCTGTGGCTGTCCAGAATCCGAATCCGGAGTGAAGGCAAAGACTGTCCCAGTGGGACCAGTTGATTTCGCAAACAAGCGTGTCCAGTAACCACCCCCAGGTATAAAGTCGCCGATGGTGTCGCCAGCGTCAATTTCGGCAAATGCCAAAAGGTCAGCGGCCTTCCGGCGCGCATCGGCGCTCCGGTGGTCTTCGGGCCGGGAGCTGTCGGCGAGGGCTTGTTCGATCAAACTTGCCGGAGCCGTCGCTTCGGTTTGAACATCTGGCTCCGCAGGCGCTTCAACAGGATCGCCTGCACCACATGCCGACAAAAACACAGCGGCGCATGCCGTGAGCAGGAACGGCACATGGTCAGTTCGGTTTTTCCAATCAATCGCTGGCATGGTGCGGTTCCCTTTGTTGGGGCTCATCCTATGGCGATGATGAAAACGCGCAAGGTTTCGCGCAATGCTACGCTGGAGCGGATTCCGCAATAACAGATAAGGATTTTGAAAAAGCGCTAAGTTCAGCAATGGGCGCAGAAGAAGACATTAGAAGTTGGCAGCGATCAGATAGTCTTTAACCATTGCAGTCTCTCTGCTCGACTCTCTCATCTAACTAAAGACCTGCGCGGCAAAAGTGGTAGTCGACCCAGACAATTGCGTAGTTGCCCTTTCCTAGGCATTTCAACTCTGGGAGCTGGCTGATTGCCGATACCATGTTAACTTTCTTCTCATGACGAAGTTAAGCGAGCAGCGCTGGTTGATCCTCGTGGGTGTCGGGATCGCCGCGTTTTCGGGAACGGGGACGTTCATGGCATTAAATGACGATCCTTGGCCGAAGATCATCGTCGCGGGAATCCTTATCCTTTGCGGCGTCATATTGGGGTTGGACGGTTTCCGCGATTGGCAACCAAAATCTAAAAGTGAGGCAGGGGGCATCGTGTCGGCGACGCCATCCCAAACAATAGAGGCATCACCTGCGGTGCCCGCGACTCCATCGCTACCGAAGACAATAGAAGACGAAGAAGACGAGGCACTGCTGGTTGCCGAAGGCTATCATCGCACCGACTACCCGCACGGGTGGGAGAAGCGTGGACCTGACGCGGATGCACCGTTCGCTGAGCAGCAAGTGATAATCTATGATGAAAGCGGGTCTTGGCTTACAACCGCCAGCGTCTTCGTCGTCCTTAACGACTGCGCATGGGTTCCGGGTTCCGCAAAGTACTTCAAGAATCGAAACAACACCGATTGCAAACTCGAAACTCTGCTCGCGTTCCCCGAGTTTCGTGATCGTCTATCGTCTGCAAGGCATTTGGTGTTTGTCGGGATGGAGTCGTTTTTGAACGCCCCGCAAGCCGCTTCATCAGATGAATGCAATCACCAATCGCTGACAGAATGTCGTGCGGATAGATTGGTTACGAGAACCTACAGTGCGTACTTCACTAATGAGACAAAAGTTCGTCCGGAACTTTGGGAGTTGGACATTGGTTACGCGAAAACTGAGTCGCCGGCGTTGGAATGGTACCAACGCCGCGCCCTAATCATCGGCATTAGAAATCGCCGCCCCGCTTTAGACGTAGAAAACGCTGTCACGCAGATCGCTGCGGGAACTTGGATCGGCACCGTCGGTCTGTTTGACTACTCGGAAGCTGCTACCGTCCGAGCCCAAAATATCCCGTATGACGATTGGAGCACTGGCGGGGCCCCGGATCGGCATCGTTAGCCCTATAGCGCCGAAACTTGGTCAGGTAGCCCAAGAACAGCGACCGTTTTCGGCGCGTTTCCGCCGTTAGCGGCCTTTCAGGCTAACGTCCGCTTCTGGGATTTTTGCAGTCATTGACTGCAACTTAGCCGATGACCGTGTCTGACCCAAAACGGAGGCGCTCCTCTTGGAACGCCTCCGGTCGCGGGTCTGTTAGTAACGCACGCCCAGTTCGAAGCCGTAGAGCTGCGGGTCTTGGAGGGCGACGCTTGTGGCCAGGCCTGTGGAGGCCGCGCCGGTCGAGTGGAAGGTGATGTTGTTATCGTCGAGAATGTTCTGGACGAAGGCGCGGACGAACCAGCGGTCGTCCGGTGCGAAATAGGTCAGCTGCGCATTCCAGACTTCCCACGCGTCGATAATGTCCCGGCGCGGATCGTTGAAGATGGCGGCCTGTGTCTCGTCCTGCCAGGTGAAATCGGTCCGGAAGATGATGGCTCCGCCAGAGTCGAAATCATGTGTGTACTGACCGCCCAGCGTGATCTTCATTTCGGGCGAATAGGGCAGGGCATTGCCGGAAATGTCGCGCTCCACGCCGGGCCCGATGCCGGAGACCGTGCGATAGTCCGGATCGGCGGGGTTGATGGATTCCGGCACGGCACCAAAGGCCGATGAAAGGGCGGCGCAGGAGGAGAAGGCCGCCGGGCTTTGCAGGCCGGGCACCGACAGGGTCGGCGTACTCGTCAGGGTGCTGAAGACTGTGGGATCGGCATTGTAGAGCACGCAATGCTCGGCATTGGTCAGATCCTTGATCAGGATGTGCCCGGCTTCTCCGGCTGTGAGGTCCCGGCTGTCGACGACGGCGAAATCCTTGATCTCGGTGTCGAGCACCGCAACGTTCAGATTGAACAGGAGCGCGTCTGTCGGGGCGAAGAGGAATTCGCCTTCCGCGCCCAGAATCTCCGCATCGACATTCTCGTTGATGACGGTCTGCGCGACGCCGCGACCGATCTGCAGGCCGCCATAATCATAGTAGAAGGCCGCGACATTGGCCTGCACCCGGCCATCGGCGAACGTGTTCTTCGAGCCGATCTCATAGGCATCGATGGCTTCGGAGTCGAAGGTCGCCGGGATGTTGAACTGCGCCGCGACCGCCGGGTTGAGGGCGGGGTTCAGGCCGCCGCCCTTATAGCCGCGCGAATAGGAGGCGTAGAACAGGCTGTCATTGGTGAAGGAGAGGTCCGGCGTCCAGTCCACCACGAGGCGGCCCGTGACTTCCTCGAAGGTGACGCTGGCTTCGCGGAAGGCCTGATTGCCCGGCAGGGACGGGTCTGCATCGAAGGTCGTGCCGTAGAAGGCGTCGGCAGCGGCATCTGCGGCATCGCCAATCGGGACGATGGAGCCGGGGACGGAGGCCGCATTGGCCGTGTTGAGAAGCGGCAGCGACCGGTCGCGGATCGATTTCTCGTCATGCGTCCAGCGCAGGCCGGCGGTGATCTTCCAGTCTTCGTTCGGCTCGAAATAGGTCTCCCCGAAGATGGCATAGGATTCCAGCGCATAGGGATCGGTCTGGTTGCGGAAATAGGGGGAGAGGAGCCCCGTGCCATCCGGCGCGCCGGTCAGCGCCGCCGAGACGATGGAGAAATAGTCCAGCGAGTTGGAGAAGACGTAATAGTCGGCGGTGCGTTCGAAGTCGTGATAATTGGCGGCGAGCATGAAGTTGAGCGCGCCGTCATAGGATGAGTTCAGGCGGATCTCCGAGCTGAACTGCTCGGCCTCGGCTTCGGACTGGTCATAGGAGAAGACGCCCGCCGCCGAGCGGAAGACATTGCCGCCAACGACGCCTGTATTGTTGGCGTCCGGTGCGGAGGTCGGAATGCCGCCATCTGCGAAATAGGTCTCGAAATTGGTCGGGAACAGGAACGCGACCCCGGGCGGGACGGTGACATTGCCGGCCCCGATCGGGCTGGAGCCGAACTGGCGGGAGAACACGCTGGTCTCCTGCAGGGCAATGTTGGCATTCACAGTCAGCGTGTCGGTCAGCTCGTGCTCGACCGCCGCCATGAAGAAGGTCTCGTCGGCGAAGTATTCCGGCTCCTCATCGACGAAAACCTGCCGCAGATCGGCCGGGTTCGGATTGCTTTGAATCGTGCCGAACGGGAAGAGGCCGAGCGGGCCAAGGACGATGTCGCTCAGGAAGATGCCGCCAAAGGTGGCCGAGAAGTTCGCCGCGCCATTGCCGTTTCCGGTGGGCAGACAGCCGAGCACGGCGGTGGGATCTGTGTCGCAAAGGGCTTTCGGGATGCGCACGCGATTGTCGTCTTCCTCGAAATAGGAGGCGATGAGATCGATGCGCGTGCGGGGGGTGGGCTCCCAGCCGAAGGAGGCGCGGGCCGACCATTGCGAACGGCCGTCCAGATCGTCGAAGGTCGCGCGGGGGTCGACCGTCTCGGTGTAGCCGTCGCGGGAGAGGGCGATGCCGGCGAGCCGGAAGGCGGCCGTGTCGCCAATGGGAAGGTTCACCATGCCCTTGACGCGAAGGTGGTCGAAATTGCCGACCTGGACACTGGCATCGGCCTGAACTTCCTCGAGCACGGCCTTGTTGGTGATCAGGTTGAGCGTGCCGCCGGTCGAGTTGCGGCCATAGAGCGTGCCCTGCGGGCCGCGCAGGATTTCGATGCGTTCGACATCGTAATACTCGGTTTCGAACAGGCGCGGCTCGTTCAGGTAGACATCGTTGATGTGAACGCCGACGCCTGTGTCGGCGGACGCGGCGGTGAGCAGGGTGCCGACGCCGCGAATCTGGAGGTTGGAGCCTGAGAAGAAAGTTTTGGTGAAGTAGACGTTCGGCGTTGTGATCTGGATGTCCTGTACGCTGTCGATCTGGAGCAGGTCGAGGGCTTCCTGATCGTAAGCCGTGACGGCGATCGGTACGTCCTGAATGTTCTGCTCGACCCTCTGGGACTGGACCAGCACGCTTGGCAGGCGGCGTGTGTCTGTATCGGCGGCACCGCTATCTGCGTCTTCCTGAGCATAGGCAGGCACGGCCAGCGCAAGCGCTGAAACGCCGCCGAGCAGAATCGGAATCCAGTTGTGTTTCTTAGGCATGACTTCCTCCCCGGCCCAGGGAGCGAAGCAAGCATGCGACAGGCAACCTGCCGTCCTGCTGGGCGAGCGCGTTGCCTCTCTTTGCGGAAGCAGTGTTCGCGCACTTACGATGTTCGGGTGGATTAACGGCCCGTGTCAATGCTCTTGAAGGGGCGCGTTTGCGCTTCTGTTTGATCCGTGTCCGGCACAAATCTCATGCTGCTATGCAGCAATTTGAGGTTGTAGAGACTGCTACACGACGCGGGCTTTCATCTCCGCGACGATGTCGTAGCCATAGAGCGCGTCCTGCTGTTGAAGGCCGATCTTTGGAGCGATGCGGCCCGCCAGCCACATGGGGCCATATGTTTTTATCCGCCCGGCCAGAGAGCGCTGGTGGAAGGTCTTTGCATTGGCGCGCGAGCCGGCCTGTACCGCACTTGCGCGTTTGAACCGAATGGCCCGGTAGGCGTCGAGGGCGGTCTCGATCCTGTCGGAATTGGCCAGCGCCGCAGCCAGCGCCCAGCTGTCTTCGATCGCCATGGCCGCGCCCTGTGCCATGAAGGGCAGCATCGGATGGGCGGCATCGCCGAGCAGGGCAACGCGGCCTTCGGTCCATTTCGGCAGGGGCGGGCGGTCGAACAAGGCCCACCGGTAGAGCGTGTCTGCCTCTTCGATCAGGCGGGTAATGGTCGGGTGCCAGCCCGCGAAGTCGGCGAGGGCGTCTTCGTGTGCGCCGGGCTCGTTCCAGCTCTCTTTGGTCCAGTCATCGCGCTCCACCACGCCCACGAAATTGGCGAGCGTGCCGGCGCGCAACAGGTAAGTCACCGCATGCCTGCCGCGTCCCATCCATGCGCCGGCAACCGGGTTCGGGATATCGGCGCCCAGTCGCTCGACAGGGACCACAGCGCGCCAGGCGACATTGCCGGTAAAGGTCGGATTGTCCGGCCCCAGCATGGTTGTGCGCACGGCGGAGTGGATGCCATCCGCGCCGATCAGGAGATCGCCTCTTGCCTGTTCGCCGGTGGAAAGATGAGCCGTCACCCCGGTGGTGTCCTGATCGTATGACACCACAGACTGGCCAAGCCGCACCGCGCCCGGCGCACGGGCCTCAAGCGCGCTGGCGAGCACTGAGACAAGATCTGCCCGGTGGATGTGCAGGTAGGGCGACCCCCAGCGCGCTCTTGCCGTTTTGCCCAACGGGGCACGGATCAGCGTCATGCCGCTGACGCCCATGCGAAGCTCGATGCCGTCTGGCTCAAATCCGGATTTCGCAAGGTCCTGATCGATGCTGAGGGCTTCGAAAACCTTCATGGCATTGGGGCTCATCTGGAGCCCGGCTCCGATCTCGCCGATCTCGGCGGCCTGTTCGAGAATTTCGACCTGCCAGCCGACACGGCTCAGGCAGAGCGCCGCCGTCAGCCCGCCAATTCCGCCCCCGGCAATGATCGCTTTCATGGAGCGGCCCTCATCCTGTCCCGCATGGCCTCACACCACCTGCAGATCCCTCACTATGTGGAGAGACCCGGCGCGCCCGGCAATGGGGGGACTGCCTACTCGGTGAATGCCATATCGACAGACCGGACAACAGGCTTCAGGAGGTATTCCGCGATGGAGCGCCTGCGGGTCACGATCTCGGCCGAGACTGTCATCCCCGTTCCGAGCTGGCCGATATACCGGCCATCGCCGATCGCCTGCTGGTCAAAGCTGACGCGGGCGAGGAAATACACCATGCCGGTGCTTTCATCGATAAATGTGCCGGGGGAGACGAACGTGATCTCGCCCTGTGCCTTGCCGAACCGGTTTGGATCATAGGTGGAGATAACGAGCTCTGTTTCCTGACCGATATAGATGTTGCCGATGTCCTGCGGCAGCACCTGCACTTCAGCGATAAGCGGAGCGTCGTTCGGCAGGATATCGAGGATAATTTCGCCGCCGCGGACAACGGTGCCAGATCCGGCAATGTAGATCTTTTTGACCAGCCCATCTGCGGGGGCTGTCATGGTCATGTTTTCAGATATGAAGTTCAGCGACTGAAGCGGTTCTTCCAGCTCGGCGAGTTTGGCCGCGATGTCTGCCCGTTCCGTGGAGGCTGCGCGCTGAAAGCTTGCGCGCGCCTTGCCGTACTCTGACCGAAGCCGTGTGATGTCAGCCTCCGCCTTTTCGACCCGGCTGCGTGCCTCAGAGAGTGCATCCTCAGACCGGAGCCAGTTCGACTGAGCGTCCAGAAACTGGAGTCGCGAGGTGAACTCATCGGCATACAAGGCCTCCTGAATTTCGAATTGTTCTCTTGCCGCGCTGGCCTGCTGCTCCTTCGACGCGATGCCGGTGCCGGCGGTCTCGTACTCCGAGGTGGCGATCCGCAATTGCTGCTCCAGCGTGGACAAGGTCGCCCGCTGCTCTGCCATGGAGCGAGAATACAGCGTCTGCTGCTCATCGATCAGGTCCTGCCACCTTGTATCGAATGCGCTGAAATCCATCGGCCTGTCTTCGAGCAGTGCGTCGAGGCGTTCGGCCGTGATCTCAAGCGTAGCCTTTTGCGCGACCAGCTTTTCCAGTTCGCCGCCTGCGGTTTCCCTGCGAAGCCTGAGAAGCGGCTCACCGGCGCGAACGAACTCGCCTTCGGCGACATATACCTCTTCCACGATGCCGCCCTGAATATGGGACAATTCGTGCAAAGGGGCGCTGGTGACGATCTCACCGGCGGCCACAGACAATTCTCGAACCTTCGCCAGATTGGCCCAGACAAGCAACCCGAAGATCAGCGAGCAGATTGTGAAGATCAGAAGACGCGCATAAATCGGGGAGGGGCCTTCTTCCAGCTCTATAGGAAGCGCCAGACTCGTCCGTTTACTGATAGTTTCCAGATTATTCTCGGTCATTATTGGCTCCCCGAATGGGCGGTCTTAGGGGCGGCGTTCATATTGTAAGCCGCCATGAATTTGGGAACGATTTCCTCTGGCCGATCAAAGCCGGTCACCATGCCGTCTTCGAGCCACAACACCTTGTCGGCCATTCTCATCAGGCTTGGGCGGTGCGTTGTCATGATGATGGTTGATTGCCCCCGGTTACGGGTCAGCTCGGCCTTGAGCGCTTCTTCGCCTTCGAAGTCGAGCGCGTCGGCAGGATTATCCAGAATACGAATGGCGTCGGTCTTGATGAAGGACCTGCACAGGGAGATCCGGGTTTTCAGGGCATCTGACCATCGGCAGAGATTTCGGGCTGTCATCTGAGTGTTCAGACCATCCGGCAGGACATCGCCCGAGCATCTGTGCAGGTCGAACCGATGCGCGATGGCCTCGATCTCTTCGTCGGTCGCCTCTGGATATGAGAGACGAATGTTCTGAGCGATCGTGCCGTGATAGAATTCTGATGTTTCCAGCGCCGTACCGATATTCTGTCTCCACGATCCCAGATCGACCTGGCGCAGATTGATGCCGTCCACGCGGATTGAGCCCGCCTGCTGCTGATAGAGGCCAAGAAGGAGTTTGATGATCGTCGACTTGCCCGCGCCACTCGGTCCGCAGACAACGATGAACTCTCCCGGCTCAACCTTGAAGGAAACATGCCGCAGGGCCGGTTCGCGTTTGTTTCCATAACGGAATGCGACGCGGTCGAACTCAATCCTGCCATCGAATGTGTGAGAGATGGTGGGGGCCTTTTCAGGTGCCCGCTCTGTCTTGATCGCCATCAGCCGATCAATCTGCGTGAAGCTTTGCAGGGTTTGTCCCAAGACCATCCCGCTCAGAAACATGCTGCGAATTGGGCTTAGAACTTTCCAGGCCAGCGCCATACAAGCGATCAGCGCGCCCTGACTCAGATTGCCGGACGCCACCATCAATGTACCGAGCGTCAGTGTGGCGACGCCGGAAACGGTCACAAGCCCTTGCGCGACCGTTTCCGTGAGCAGATTGAACTGACGCACTTTGAGCGTCGCTGAGGCCACCCGTGCGCTGGCCTCACGATATCTTTGCAGCCAGACCGCCTTGCAGCCCAGATTCTGTATCAGCCTCTGGTTGGAGATCATCTCTATGGAGAGGTTCTGTTGTGCGGTGCGGGCCTGTCCGATTTCTGTCGTGGCGTCGCGATTGGCGGGAATGGCCCAGGCAGCAAGCACGGCGAACAGGGCGATCAGCGTAATCGGGATAAACACGATCGGACCTGCCACAAGCGCAATGGCAAGAAGGAAGAGGAGCAGGAAGGGCAGGTCGAAGATCGCGTTGACAAGCGCGCCGGTGAACGCGTCCCGGAACGCGCCCATCTGCCGAATGCGTGTGATCTGGCTCCCAATAGGGGAGTTCTCCACATATTGCAGCGGCATGAACATCAACTGGCGGAAGATCGCGGTGCTGGCCTGTTGATCGAGGCGTGCGGCCAAACGGGCCTGAAGTCGCCCCTTGATCATTTTCAAAGCCTGATCTGCTGTCAGGACTAGTATCAACCCAACGCTGAGCCACAGAAGCACATCTGTTGAGCTTGTGCCGACAGCCTTGTCATAGACGGTCATGATGTAGAGCGGCAGCGCCAGCATGAACATATTGGTCAGAAAGCTGACGATGAAGATCATCTTCAGATCTTTGCCAAAGGACTTGAATGCAAGCCGTGTCCATTTGGTGACCGGGGCCTGCGCTTTGGCTTCCGGCTTCTCCTCCGGAAAAATGAGCGTGCCCTGCAGCTCCTCACTGGCATGTGGACTGAGCGTGCCTGTATCGGGGTCGAATATCAGGTACTGACCGTGCTCATCTATGGAGCGAACGACCAGGAGCCTGTTCTCGGCGTCCAGCAGGAAGCAGGGCAGGAATTCTTTTCGTAACTGCGTATTGTGCGTGCTGCTCAGCGTTGTCGTGAAGTCGAGCTTGAAAAGCAGTGTGCGGAGGGCATTGATTTCGTTGACCGGGTCCAGATAGGGCTGGGCCTCCAGAAAGCGCCGGTCGGAGCCGGGCCATCCGATACAATCGAGAAAGTACCGGACGCTGCTCAGGCTGTCGCCGGTGTGGATGCCCGTATCCGACTGTCCCTGAAGGTTCAGCTCAGAGGCGATGCGCTCTCGCCAGGTCTGGAAAATGGTTGGCGCGGCACTCGGGGTGCCGGTGGATTGAATATCTGCGTGCCCCATTACGACGCCCTCTCCTGAAGCGTGTCGATTGCGGGCGGTGGCACCTGAGAGCCCGTCAGTCTTACCGTCCTGCCGGCGAGTTCGTAGACGGTGTCCGCGATGCGCAGGATCGAGGGGCGCTGGGTCGCCATGATAATGGTTATGTCGCCGCTCAGTTTTGTCAGCATCTGCATGAAGACGGCCTCAGTTCTGGCGTCGAGGCCGCTGTTTGCATCATCGAGCAGCAGGATGGACGGCTTGCTGACAATTGCGCGCGCCACGCAGATCAGTTGTGAAAATGCCGCTGAAAGCTCCGGGCTCGTCGTGCCGAGAAGCTGCGTGTCGAATCCATCGGGAAGGCGGTTGATCTCTTCCGACAGGCCGGAAATATCGGCAATCCAGCGCGCCTCATGAGCCGTGTACGTCCCAAACAGGGTGAGATTGTCGAGAATGCTGCCGTGGAAGAGTTGCGGAACCTGCCCGACATACGAAATGTCGGCCTGTTTGAGTTCTGGGGTATGCCCGTCAATGCGCACGTGCCCTTGTGAGGGCGATATCTCGCCCGTGATACACTTCATCAACAGGCTGCGGCCGCTTCCATCTGCGCCTTTCAGCCCGACGAACTCGCCGGGTTCGACGGTCATGTTGATGTTCTGGAAGACCGCTGGATTGTTCTCGAACTGGACCGCGACATTCTCGATCTCGATGCGGCCCGGTGCGAAATGGCCCTCCCGGCGGACAGCCTGCTCGAAGGATGGCTCCTGATCACCCAGCTGCTCATAGAGCTGGGTGACTTCAGCGCGCTTGTGGGCGGTCTGTATGGTCATGTTCCATGACTGGATGGACCGCATGATGGGCTGCATCATCTGCGATGACAGCAGCATGCAGGCCGCAAGCGCACCAATCGTCAGATTGTCGGCGATCACCATCAGGGCCCCGAAGAAGACAACGCCCGTGGTCATGAGCATGGCGAACAGGCCGCCGATCTCGGCGATGCTCTGAGAGGCAAGGACGTTTTGCCGTAACTCCTGGCTGCTGGACGATTGCAGGCGTTCAAAGCGCCTCATCAGGAGCGATTCCATCGCATGCGACTTGACGGTTTGCATGGTTTGGAGGGTCTCGAGGATGAAATCGTATTTGCGGTCCTCGAAGCCTTCCTTCGTTTCGATGATGCCGCGGAGACGGTTTGTCCGGCTCATGATGTAGGCGAAGAATCCGATCAGCAGGAAAATCTGAACCGCGATCAGCGGGCCGGCGATAACGACCATGACCACGCCGAAGAGGGGGATGCAGGCGATATCGATCAGTAACAGTCTTGAGGAACTGCCGTGGAAGTCGGCCAGTTCCGACAGCGAGCGCAGCTGGGTCATAATGGAGCTTGCGCGGACGCCGCTCACTTTCGATGAGTTTGCCGACATGAGCCGCGCCATGGCGTCCATGGACTGGCGATGCGCGAAGGAGGCGGCATGCCAGCTCATGATCGACCCACGTGCCATGCGCAGGATCGTGTCGAGTATGGTGACCCCGATCAGCCCCAGCACCAGGATCGTCAGGGTGTTGAAGGCCTGATTTGGAAGAACGCGATCGTAAATATGCAAAATTGTAAGCGGAAGGCCCAGGCCCAGAATATTTATAATGGCGGAGCCGAAATATACCGATGCCGGTAGCGAGGGCTCATTTATTAATCCGCCCCTGCCTTTGATCATTTCGACCAGACTCGGAGCGCTCAGCTTTTGGATGATTTTTTCCCCCGTCACGGAACCGTACTCTCTTGTGTTGCATAGACACTCCTAGCGACCTTCGGTTAACGCCGAGTTCTGTGTTGGTTTCGTGGAAGTTAATCAGCTTGCCTTTTTGCAGTTGAAGGGCGGGGACGATGATTTTCTGCGAATCCGAGGGGTAAAGAATTTCGACGGTTCCATTAATATACCGCCGATCTGGCTATATTAATGATATGATAAAATATAATATCGGATTCAGGCGCCCGCTTACCCAATAATATACAGGCTATGTGTATAAATGCCCTGATAAGAGATGGGGTGAACCGTGGCCGACAGACCAATTGACGATAAGCAAAACAAGCAGAGCAACGTCCAGGACGATAGCTTCACCTTTGGCGGCGATCAGGCTGCGAAGAAGGTTGACGCCTGGGATGGCGAGAACGCTCCGGGGACAACGGACGAAGCCGTCCAGATGTCGCTCGCGAATCTGCATTACGGTTCTGCTCCGGAAGGCGACCTCACCAAGTCTGTCGAGCAACCGGAAGAGACAGGGCTGAACCTGTCCTTTGACGCCGCTGTCACTGGAGACACAGGCGCTGGTGTGGCTGTTGTCGAGAATGGTGCAGGCGCTGTGGTCGGCGTTCTCTCCGCCTTCGGTCCCGATGCGGGCGAGGGTGTGACGTATACTGTCTCCGACGATCGGTTTGAAGTTGTGGGCGGTGAACTCCGCCTGCTCGAAGGCGTCAGCCTTGATCATGAAGCGGCTGAAGCGCTCAGCATTACCGTGACAGCCACCAACAGCGATGGCCTGTCTACCGAAGAAACAATCGCAATTGATGTCGTCGACGTGAACGAAGCACCGTCCGACCTTGCTCTGGACGGAGCCTCCGTAGCCGAGAATGCAGAAGGTGCCGTGGTTGGAACGCTGTCCTCCTTCGACCCCGATGCTGGCGACACTGTGACTTATACGGTGTCTGACGAGCGGTTCGAGGTTGTCGACGGCGAGCTTCGTCTTGCTGAAGGTGTGAGCCTCGACCACGAAGAGGCGGACACGCTCGACATCACAGTGACGGCCACCGATAGCGAGGGTCTGTCGATCGAAGAGACGTTCACGATCGACGTGCTGGACGTGAACGAAAGCCCTGAAAACCTTGCCCTTGATGGGTCATCTGTCGCTGAGAATACTGACGGTGCTGTGGTTGGCACGCTGTCTTCTTTTGATCCGGATGCAGATGACACTGTCACCTACACGGTCTCGGACGACCGGTTCGAAGTTGTGGGCGGTGAGCTGCGTCTGGCTGAAGGCGTGAGCCTCGATCATGAGACGACGGACACGCTGGACGTCACTGTGACCGCAACCGATGGCGGGGGCCTTTCGACGGAAGAGACCTTCAGCGTCGATGTGCTGGACGTCAATGAGGGACCGAGCGACCTCGAACTCGACAATGCCAGCGTTGCCGAAAACGAAGCCGGTGCGGTGGTCGGAAACCTGTCTGCCTATGACCCGGATGCAGGCGATACAATCACCTACACCGTGTCCGATGACCGGTTTGAAGTGGTCGACGGCGAGCTGCGCCTCGCTGAAGGCGTGAGCTTCGACCACGAGGCCCTTGAGAGCCTCGATGTCACCGTGACCGCCACGGACAGCGACGGCCTGTCCACATCTGAAGACTTCACCATTGCCATCGATGATGTGAATGAAGCGCCGACCGATCTGGAGCTGACACGCGAAACGAGCGTGGCAGAGGCCGATTTCTCAGCAGGGGACGGCGCTTCGGTTGCGAGTGTCGAGCGGCTTGGACTGGAGTCCGATGCGATCGTATTCACGATGTCCTTTTCAACATCCGATGATGTGGACGCGCCGCAGACACTCTTCGAAACGGGCGGAACCGTATACGGAACAAATGTTGTCATCCACGACGGGATGATCAAGGTCTATGCCGGCGAAGGCAACGATCTCGAACTCAGCGTGCCGGTCAGCGGCGATACGACTTACAGCCTGGCCCTTGAGCTCGACACGGCGAATGACAGCATCAAACTGCTGATGTCTGACGAGCTTCCCCTTTCGGAGATGAATGAAGCCAACAGCCTTGTTGCTTCGGATCTCGAATGGACCGACCGCGACTATACCGGCTCGAACGGGATGGGCGTTGGCCAGGTCTCCGGGAATGCGCAAGGTTTTCTGGAGGGTGACTTCCAGGGCGTCATCGAAGGACCGGGTCTTCAGATCTTCTCTGACTCGACCCTTACCGACGTTCTGTCGGAGGCGGGCCTTGAGGAAAACGCTGAAGGTGCCGTTGTCGGCACCCTGTCTTCCTTCGATCCCGATGCGGGCGATACCGTCACTTACACTGTGTCCGATGACCGGTTCGAAGTCGTGGACGGCGATCTGAAGCTCAAGGATGATGTCAGCCTCGATCACGAAGCCGAACCCGTTGTCGATATCACCGTCACGGCGACAGACAGCGGTGGTCTGTCTACGGAAGAAACTTTCACCGTTGATGTCATCGACGTCAACGAAGCCCCGGACGATCTGACTCTGGACGGCAATACGGTGGCAGAGAACACAGTCGACGGCGTGGTTGGTACTGTCAGCGTCAGTGATCCGGACGTGGGCGACACCCACACTTACAGCCTTGTCGGGAATGACGGACTGCCTTTCGCAATTGATGCGCAGACCGGCGAGATCAGTGTTGTAACGCCCGGCATGCCAGAGGGAAGTGTGCTGCGCATCGATGCGTCCGACACCGATAGCATCTCGAACGATGGCGGCGTTTCAAACATCGGGGACCTGTCTGGCGAAGGGAACACGATCCGCCAGAACGATGCCGATGAACGCCCTGACGTCACCGCCGACGGTCCGTTTGGCGCGGCGGGACTTCAGTTCGATGGCGTGAACGATCGCCTTGAAATATCAGATGATTCAAGCCTGAACCTGTCGAACCAGTCAGAGCGCTCTTTCGCGATGACAATCAAAACAGGCGATGACGTCGATACGCGTCAGGTCATCTATGAAGAAGGTGGCACGATTAACGGCTTCAACTTCTACATTGATGACGGCGAGCTCTATATGGGAGCCTGGAGCAACAGCACGGGCTGGAGCTTTGAAGCCGTCAGCATCGATATCGAGGCGGATACCTCCTACAGCATTGTCAGCGTCTACGATGGCGAGAGCAACACATACACCGGGTATGTGAATGGCGAGAATGTCGGCTCTGTCGAAGTGGGCGATGTCATGTCCGCCCATAGCGGCGACATTGGCCTGGGCGGCGTGTCCCAGCACACCTTCTTCCATGATGGCAGCAGCTCTGCGAATAGCGGTTTCAACTTCGAGGGCAGTGTCGGCGAGTTCGCAGTCTTCAACGACGCGCTCTCAAGCTCTGATGCCGCTGCAATCGACATGGACTTCCGTGGGATCTCCGCGGACATCGATTTCGAAACACAGAATACCTATGACCTGACTGTTCAGGTAACGGATGCCGCTGGCGAGAGCTATCAGGAAGTCGTGACGATCGATGTCACTGACCTGAATGAAGCGCCTGCTGATCTTGCCCTCGATGGATCACCCGTCGCTGAGAACGAGGCCGGTGCTGTTATTGGCACGCTGTCTTCGTTTGATCCCGATGCAGATGACACTGTCACCTACACGGTGTCGGACGACCGGTTTGAGGTTGTTGACGGTGAACTCCGCCTGGCTGAGGGCGAGAGCCTTGACCACGAGGCTGCTGAAGCGCTGGACGTGACAGTTACTGCGACCGATGGCGAGGGTCTGTCCACCGAAGAGACGTTCACTGTGGACGTGCTCGACGTGAATGAGGCTCCCGGCGATCTCGCGCTTGAGGGTGCCAGCGTCGCGGAAAATGAGACTGGCGCAGTTGTCGGGACCTTGTCGTCCTTCGACCCGGATGCCGGCGACAGTGTTTCCTACACAGTCTCGGATGCCCGGTTTGAAGTTGTCGACGGCGAACTGCGTCTTGCTGAAGGCGTGAGCCTCGATCATGAGGCAGCCGCCTCTATCGATGTCGCCGTGACGGCAACAGATGAGGATGGTCTGTCGACTGAAGAGACCTTCACCGTCGATGTCCTTGATGTAAATGAAGGCCCCACCGATCTCGCGCTTGATGGATCAACTGTCGCAGAGAACGCTGAAGGCGCTGTGGTTGGGACGCTGTCCTCCTTCGATCCGGATGCGGGCGACACGATCGCCTACACCGTTTCGGATGACCGTTTCGAGGTCGTGGATGGCGAACTGCGTCTGGCCGAAGGCGTGAGCCTTGACCATGAAGCGGCAGAGGCACTCGACGTCACCGTGACCGCCACCGATAGCGACGGCCTGTCCACGTCTGAAGACTTTACCATCACAGTCGATGATGTGAACGAAGCGCCGACGGATGTTGAACTGACATCTCAGCAAGGCACACTGAGCCTGAATGAAGATGGCGGAACCGATGACAATGCGATTTCCGCAAATGTCACCGACTTTCCGACAGACGCGATTACCGTCGAAGTTACCTTCACAGCCGCGGAAATGCCCGGGGGCAGCGGCGCACCACTCTTCTCCTATGCCGGCGACGCAAACTGGGGAAATGACGTTCTTCTGTGGGCAGAGACGTCAAGCGGTGACCTCAACGTCTTCCTGGACGGTCAGCAGTTCAACACAGGTATCTCCAATGCGGACGTGTTTGATGGGGAAGAGCACACCGTTTCATTCACGTGGGATCAGGGCTCTGACGAACTGAACGTCTATGTCGATGGCGCGCTTGAATTCACCCGGACAGTTGATGTCGACGGATTGCAGGCCGGCGGCACGATCACGCTGGGTCAGGAGCAGGACCGTCCGGGCGGAGGATATGATTCCCGCCAGGTCTTCGAAGGCGAAATCGCCGAAGTCCGGATCTATGATCAGGCCCTGTCGCAGGACGACATTGCCGGGAATGCCGGTGGTGATGTGTCTGAGGAGGGACTGGTCACCAACTGGCTTATGGATGAGGCCGTTGACGGCGTCGTGGCCGATGCGGTCGGCAACAATGACCTCGTCCTGGAAAACGAAGCGCACATTTCGTCTGTCGACGGAGACGGCGTGCTTTCCGTAGACGAAAACGCTGAAGGTGCGGTTGTCGGCACCCTGTCTTCCTTCGATCCGGATGTGGGCGACACTGTCACTTACACAGTGTCCGATGACCGGTTCGAAGTCGTGGGCGACGAGCTGAAGCTTAAGGATGATGCCAGCCTCGATCATGAGGAAGCCGAGAGCCTCGATGTCACCGTTACGGCGACAGATAGCGGCGGCCTGAGTTCGTCTGAGGACTTCACCATCAACGTCAATGACGTGAACGAAGCACCAAGCGATCTCACGCTGACCTCGAGCCCGGACAATTTCGTGTTCGGCGGAAGCTTTGAAGGACAGAACGTCAATTCTGGCGGCTGGCGCGGTTTCGCGAGCGATGAGACCGGAAACTGGACATCTGCCAACGGGATCGAAGTCTGGGACAATCTCTGGGGCAACAGCGCCTCGGACGGCAACCAGTTCCTGGAACTCGACTACACCAATGCGGCTGACTCCATTGAGCAGACAGTGTCGACCGAAGCGGGTCAGGTTTACACCCTCTCATTCGACGCCAAGGCGCGGACGAGCTCCACGACCGATACGATCGAGGTCTATTGGAATGGCGAGCTGGTCAGTGCCGTCGACCCATCATCCACGACCTGGGAGTCCGTTGACTTCAACGTCATAGGCACCGGCGGTGACGACGTGCTGGAATTCCGCGAAGCGGTAGGGGAGAGCGACAGTCTTGGTGGGCACCTCGACAATATCTCTCTGGTTGAAGCGACCCTGACGGTCGCCGAGAACATCGAAGGGGCGAGCGTCGGCATGCTATCTGCGTTCGATCCGGATGCGGGTGACAGTGTGGCTTATACGGTCTCCGACGAGCGTTTCGAAGTTGTCGATGGTGAGCTGCGTCTGGCTGAAGGCGTGAGCCTTGACCATGAGGCGACCGAGACAGTTGATGTCACGGTAACGGCAACCGACACGGATGGTCTGTCGACTGAAGAGACATTTGCGATCTCGGTTGAAGATGTCGCCGAAGAGGTTCAGCTCGCCGATGGCGGTGTTGAATACACAGAAAGCGGCGTGACGGAGACCTCGGTAACTGGCGGCGACGGTGATGATACGATCCGTGGCGGCTCAGGCGACGATGTGTTCCTCGGCGGTGCTGGCGATGACCTCTTCATCTATGAAGCGGGTGGTGGTTCAGACACGATCGATGGCGGGGAAGGCTGGACAGATACAATCGATCTTTCCGCGGTCTCCGATACGCTCGGCGTCTACGGCGAGGACTGGACGGTCACCCTGACAGAAGGCGAGATCCTGAACGAGGGTGCGGATGCGCTTGAACTGTCAGATGATGCCGCTGGCGTGATCGATCTTGGCAATGGCGACGTGATCGACTTCACAAATATCGAGCAGGTGGGCTTCTAGGCCACTTGCCGGGCAGGTCCGGGCCGGGTCACTCCACAGACGGAGCGAGCCGGTCCATCGTTGCCAGCAATTCATAGCGGGCCTGCCGATAGTCAAACTCGGCCTGAGACAGGCTGATACGGGCGAAGACAAGATCGCGCTGTCCATCAAGAACGTCTCGGATATTGGCACTGCCTGAGCGGTACTCTGCCTGCTGGCCCTCGACGACGATCTCACTGGCCTCCACGGAAGCTTGTGCCGCCTCGATCGCTGCAGCAACGGCCAGCAGAGCGGTCCAGTTCGCGGTTACCGCTTCCTCAAGCGCCAGTCTTGCTTCGCGGCGTACGGCTTGTTCCCGCGCCACCCGCACTCTGGCCGATTGGAGGCCGGAATAGTTCTGTCCCTGCTGGAACAGGGGAATTCTCAGACGCGCGACAAGCTGGAATTCATTCGCTTCGCGGCTGGCGCTCGACAGAAACGCAGACTCATCCAGATCGTAAACCTGATACTGGCCGTCCAGAGACAGTTTCGGAGCAAGCTCACCTCTGGCGGAGCGTCGGCCATGCTGCGCGGCTGTCACCAAGGCATCGCTGGCTCGAAGACGCGGGTTCGATTCCAGGGCCATAGAGATCGCCTGCGCCAAGCTTTCGATCTCGTCCTCGATTTTCTGCTCGTCCGCGATGAGCACGGCCTCCGCAGGGCGTCCGGTCTGTCTCGCATATGCGGCTTCGGAGGCGGCCAGCCGCGCTTCTGCGCGCACGAGTTCTGCTTTTTCCTGCTCCATGCGCGAGCGGGCCTGCGAGACCGCGATCAGGCTCTCGGCACCTGCCTCACGGCGACGATCCGTGAAGTCCACCTGCTGGAGAAGAAGGTCCAGGCTTCTGGTGCGATGTTTGACGATTGCCCGGTCCAGCGTCAGGGCCGCGTGCGCCGTGGCGGCCGACTGGGCCACCAGTTGCCGGCTTTCGCTTTCAAGGAATTTCTGAGCCTGAACGGATGAATTCGCGTCCTTCAAACCATAGAGCGCAGACCCGCCCTGAAAGATGGGTTGGGAGAATTCCAGGGAGTAAGTGAGGCCGTCCTCGGCCTGCAGCCGGTTCAGATCGTTGCTTCGCCACTCTTCGTCACTTGCACTGATTGTTGCAGAGACCGAGGGCAGCAATCGGCCAAAAGCGCCGAAGCGGTCCGCCTCTGCCGAGGCGGTGTTGGCTTCGCCGACATCGATTTGAGGGTTATGCCGAAGGGCTGCTGCAATGGCATCGTCAACGGTCTGCGCGCTTGCACCAGTGGCGATCAGCGCACTGATGCCGGCGAGAGAGGACAAGACGAGGGACCGCGAAAACATCGCTCCTGTCTGGTTACGTAAGGTTAATTTAGTCTTGTTGCGAGGTGCTCTTGCCGCGCTCAACTGCACATCGGGCTGAGAACAAGAGATGGTGGTTGGAGAGAGACTTGAACTCTCGACCTCAGGATTATGAGTCCTGCGCTCTAACCAGCTGAGCTACCCAACCGTTCCGGCCTGTTGAGCGAGGCTAGATACACGCGCCTCGCCCGGCCCGCAAGCGGTTCAATGTACGAGACTGGAAACGTAATCGGCGATGGCGAGTGAGGAGGTCAGCCCCGGGCTCTCAATGCCGAACAGATTGACCAAACCGGCGCTGCCATGGGTGTCCGGGCCTTCAATAACGAAATCGCCCGATGGCTCGCCGGGGCCGACGAGTTTGGGCCGGACGCCAGCATAATCAGGGGCGAGGGCTCCATCCGGCAGGCCGGGCCAGTAGGCGCGGGCCGAGGCATAGAAATGCTCGGCGCGGGCAGGGTCCACCCTGTAGTCAAAGGGCGGTTTTGCGTCTTCCGGCAACCATTCGGCATCCGGGCCCAGTTTGCCGCGTCCTGCGAGATCGACGGTGAGGTGCAGCCCGAGGCTGGCCCGGCCCGGCATGGGGTAGATCAATCGCGAAAACGGCGTGCGGCCCATGATCGAGAAGTAGGAGCCCTTCACATATCGCGGATTGGGAAGTGTGGTCTGGTGAGGGCCGTCAATGTCTCCGGCAATCGCGATGGAGCGGTGCCCGGCAGCATTGATGACATGCCGGGCCTTGATTGCGGCCGGCGCGGCTCCGCCGGTCTTCAGGGCGATGCCATCGGCCTCGACGGACCCGCTAAGGACGGGCGTTTCGAAGGCGACCATACCGCCGCGATCTTCGATCTCGCCCTGCAGGGCGAGGAAGTAGGCATGACTGTCAAAAATGCCGGACACGTCAGATTTAAGCGCGCCAACGACATCCGGAGACAAGGCGGGCTCGATGGCACGGGCCGCGTCCCCGTCAATCAGGGAGAGCCCTTCCACGCCATTGTCCTGCGCGCGGGCGAGGATGCCCGGCAGGCCTTCAGCCTCCTTTGCGCTACTCGCAACGACGAGTTTGCCGCAGCGGTTCGCGGTGACGCCATGGGTGTCGAGATAGTCATAAAGGCGGCGGCGACCCTCCACGCAAAAGCGGGCCTTGAGCGAGTCCTTGGCATAATAGAGCCCGGCATGAACGACCTCGGAATTGCGCGAGGAGGTGTGCACGGCGATCAGTGGTTCGGCTTCCAGAACCGTGACATCGCGCCCGGCCAGCGCGAGCGCGCGTGCGCAGGCAAGACCAATAACGCCCGCGCCGATGACCACGGCATCTGCTTCAAATGTTTCCGGCATCCGGGCGCTCCCAAGAAGTTGTGATTAGTCGGTGCTGTGCCTGATGCAAGGTTCGCGCTATTTTGTCAGGCATGAAGCGCATATTCGTCATCGCATCGCTGATTGCGTCGCCGGCATTCGCAGACGTTGCAGCCTATAACACGGCCTTCGAGCAGGGCCGGTACGTTCAGGCCGCCGAAATTGCGGTGCAGGATGAAACATCCGACACGCTGGCGCTGGCGGCGCGGGCGTTGCTGGCCGATGGCATGTCAGGCGAGGACCAGCCGGCAGCAGCATTACTGGGGCAGGCCGAAACCTATGCCCGGCGCGCGCTTGAGCTCGACCCGGCACATATTGAAGGCCAGCTGCAACTCGCCATCGCGCTGTCTCTGAAGATGCGTCCAATGTCGACGCGGGAGGCGCGCCGGACAGGCTATTCTGGCGTGCCGCGCACATTGGCAGAGTCGGTCCTGTCGGCCGATCCGGAAAATGCCTATGCACACGGGCTTCTGGCGGTCTGGAATGTCGAAGTGGTGCGGCGGGGCGGACCGATCGGATCTGCGATCATGGGGGCCAGCGTTCGTGAGGCGCGAGAGCACTATAAAATAGCGGTGACGTCCCGTCCCGGCGATGCCTCTATCCACTGGCAGTACGCCCGGGCGCTCGCGGCGCTGGACCCGCGAAAATACCGCCCTGACATTGATGCGGCGTTGGCGGCAGCCCGTGCGTCGCCGCTGGACGATGCGCTGGAGACCACGATGGCCGCGCGGTGTGACCGCCTTCAGGCCGCGCTCGATACATTGTCGTCCGACGCCGTTGAGGCGCTGGCCGGGAACATGCTCTGAGCGACCTAAAGCGCGAGGAACCGGCGGACGGCGTCTGCCGACAGGGCAAATTTCGAGAATGACCAGCGCCGCTCGCGGCTGAGCTCTTTCAGTGTTGAAACGACATCCGCGCGGCTGCCATTGCGGGTGTCGAGCCATATACTGGCATCGCCGCCATGATCCATGACAGCGGCGGTGGCTGCGATCTGCATGGCGGTCAGTTCATCGACAAGGCGCCTAGTGGCGACCCGGTCCCAATAGGAGGCTGAGACCAGACTGTCTTCGGCCGCAGCGCGCAGCCGGTCGAGCCGGAGCATGTCGCCGAGTGCATAATATTGCGACGCGACGTTTTTCACCGGCTTGCCAGTGCGGCTGGCGAGACGGGCGACGGCGATCCCCTCGGCAAATTGCGGCATGGCGGCGGCCCAGCGGGCAAGCTCTTCGGGGGCCCCGCGTTTGACCAGCGATCGTGTGCGACGCTCGATCCGCGCGGACCCGAAGGCCGCGCCGGTGTCCCGCAGGGAGGATTTGAAGGCATCGAGCTTTTCTTCAAAGCCACCAATGATTTCGGTGAGTGGATTGCCGCGCTCCTGCTCGGCGAGCCATGCGGTCGCAACAGATAGGCCGGAGGCAGCCTCAAGGCGCAACTGGTCCTGAACATCGGCTTCGACCCGGTTGTCGAGTGCGTTCACCTGTTCACTGAAGGTCGGGAAGTTGAGCAGCGCGCGCGCGGCCTCGAAGGCGCGGGCAAGGTCTGCATTGCTTTCGCCGGTCGCTTCACGCAGGCGCGCCAGAAAGACGGGGCCGGCCACGTCCAGCAGGCGGTTGGAGACCACGGTCGCAATGATTTCGCGTTTCAGCCGGTGGGCATCGATCGCATCGCCATACTTTCGGATCGCTTCGGGGAAATAGGCCTGTGCCGTGGCCTGCAGATAAGGATCGTCCGGAAGGTCGGAGGCGACGATATCGTCGAACAGGGTGATCTTGGACCAGGCGAGCAGGACAGAGAGCTCTGGCCGTGTGAGCCATTTTCCGGCTTCGCGGCGCGCTTCCATCTCCGCCGACAGCGGCAGCTCTTCCAGCGCACGGTTCAGTACGCCGCGCTCCTCCAGATAGACCATCAGGCGTTCGAGCGCTTCGTGGTCGGCCTTCGCGGTTTCCTCCGCCAGAGAGAGCGCGCCCGTCTGGTCGTAATTATGGGCCAGCACGTGTGCGGCGACGTCGTCTGTCATGTCCGCAAGCAGGATGTTTCGCTCGCCGCTGGGCAGGACGCCGCTGCGAATGGCTTCGGAGGCGAGAATCTTGATGTTGACCTCATGGTCGGAACTGTCGACGCCCGCCGAGTTATCGATCGCGTCAGTATTGATGCGCCCGCCCTTGGTGGCGAACTCAATCCGAGCCGCCTGTGTCAGCCCGAGATTGGCTCCTTCGCCGATCACTTTGACGTTGAACTCGTTCGCATCGACGCGGATGCCATCATTGGCCCGGTCGCCGGCATCGGTGTGGCTCTCGCCGCTGGCCTTGGCATAGGTGCCGATGCCGCCAAACCAGAGCAGCTCGGCATCTGCCTTCAAGAGCGCATGGAGCAGGTCATTCGGCGTGACGCTGTCAGCGGAGAGGCCGGTCAGGGCTTTGATCTCATCGCTCAGGGGGATGGATTTTGCGGACCGTTCAAAGATGCCGCCGCCTTTTGAAATCAGGCTGTCATCATAGTCGGCCCATGAAGAGCGGGGCAGGTCGAAAATGCGTTTGCGTTCTTCCCATGCCGCCTCTGTATCCTCGGGTGAGGGATCGATGAAGATATGGAGGTGGTTGAACGCGGCCAGCAGCTTGATCTTGCGCGAGAGCAGCATGCCGTTGCCGAACACGTCGCCGGACATGTCGCCGACGCCGATGACGGTGAAGGGCTGGGTCTGGATGTCCTTGCCCATTTCGCGGAAGTGACGCTTGACCGCTTCCCATGCGCCGCGCGCGGTGATGCCCATCTTCTTGTGGTCGTATCCGGCAGAGCCACCGGAGGCGAACGCGTCGCCCAACCAGAACCCATGCGCTTCGGAAATCTCGTTGGCCGTGTCGGAGAAGGTGGCGGTGCCTTTGTCGGCGGCGACGACGAGATAAGGATCATCGCCATCCCAGACGACGGTGTTCTCCGGATGATGCACCGCGCCGTCGATGAGATTATCGGTCAGTTCCAGAAGCGAAGAGATGAAGGTCTTGTAGGCGGCGATGCCGGCTTCCCGGATCTCTTCGCGGCTGCCATTTTCCGGAAGCATCTTGGGATAGAACCCGCCCTTGGAGCCGACCGGGACGATCACGGCATTCTTGACCTGCTGGGCTTTGACGAGGCCCAGCACCTCGGTCCGGAAATCGTCTCGCCGGTCCGACCAGCGCAGGCCACCGCGCGCCACCGGCCCGAAGCGCAGATGGACGCCTTCGACTTCCGGGCTGGAAACGAAAATCTCGCGATAGGGCTTGGGAGAGGGAAGCTCGTCGAGTTCGGCGCTGGCAATCTTGAAGGTGATGGCCGGGATCGGACCGCCGCTTGCCGAGCGCTGATAGAAATTGGTCCGCTGGATCGCCATGATGAGATCGGCGGTCCGCCGGATAACCCGGTCCTCGTCCAGTGCGCTGACGCTGTTGAGGCCCTGTTCGATATCGGCCCGGAGCTTGTCGGCCTTGATGGCCCGGTCCTCGATGGCTGCGCCGCCTTTAGGGTCGAAGCGCGCGGCGAACAGGTCGAGCAGGGTGCGGGTCAGGTTAGGGTGCAGCACGAAGGCGCGGATTTGCGTGGCGCTCGCCGGGTCCAGCCCGGATTGGGACCGATAGGCCGACAGTGCCCGGATGAGGGCCGCTTCGCGCGGCGTTGCGCCGGCGGTCAGGACGAGCCGGTTGAAACCGTCATTCTCGGCCCGGCCCCGCCAGACATCGACAAACGCGTCTTCGAAACGCTCGCCGACTTCCTTCAGGTCGAGCTCACGGCCCGACCCGTCGCACATGGCGAGCGCGTGGATCCAGTAAACGTCCGGTGCCCCGGGCGAGGGCGGCGTTTCCGGGCGGATCGGATAACCCGTCTCGAAGTTCACGAAGAGGCCCATATCCTCGAAGATCGGCACGCAGTCCGACAGGGCGACGGCCCCATTGCGGCTGTAGATTTTCGCGCGGACCATGTCGGCTGAATCGCTCGCCCCGCGATAGGCGCGCATCCGCACCGGTCGCGTCTCGTCCAGCATGGCCAGCTCTGCGACATCGGTGATGGCTTCTTCGGGTTCGAAGGCTTCGCGATAGCCCGCGCTGAAAGCGGTCTTCAGGAGCGCGGCGCGACCTTCCTGATCCGGGTCGAGCCCGGCAGCGGCAAGCGCGTCGCGGAACGCATCGCCCCAGGTGGTCGCCAGCGCGGTGACTTCCTTTTCGAGGGCGTCGATGTCCGGTTCGGCATGGCCCTGCGACAGCGCGATTTGGAAATGCACGCGGGCAAGCGGGCCGGAGTCAAAGCTTGGCTGGAAGCTGATCAGGCGTCCACCGAAGCGGTCTTCCATCAGCTCGCCGATCTGCTCGCGCAGGCGCGAGTCATAAGCGTCGCGTGGGGCGTAGACGATGATCGAGACAAAGCGGTCGAACCGGTCCCGGCGGACGAAGACGCGGGCACGGGGGCGGCCAATCAGGTGCAGCGCGCCAAGAAGCATCGGGGTGAGCGTTTCCGCGTCGGTCTGGAACAGCTCGTCGCGCGGCCATGTCTCGATCAGGTTGGACAGAGCCTTGGCGCTGTGCCCGCCAGGGGTGGCACCGGAGGCTTCGATGATCTTCGCCGCCCGGCGCCGAATGAGCGGTATCGAGCGCGCGGTTTCATCATAAGCCTCAGCCGTGAAGAGGCCGGCAAACCTGATCTCTCCATTGACATGGCCCTGATCGTCATACTGCTTCACGCCGACATAATCGGCGAAGACGCGCCGATGGACGCGGCTCAGCATGGTCGATTTGGAGAGGATGAGCGGGGTAGGTTCCTGCAGGAAGGCACCGATCTCGGGCGTGAGCAGGGTCGGTTCCGCTCCGCGGTTCAGAACGTTGCGCGCTTCATCGCGGAGCATGCCGAGATTGGTGCCCTCGACCATGACGGGTTCTTCCGGGAGGAAGGCACCGTCACTGTCTGTCTCGAAGACGTAGCGCCGGGCTCCGAGGAAGACGAAGTGCTCTTTTGCGAGCCATTCGAGGAAGGCGACAGATTCCTCGCGATCGTCAGCGTTCAGGAAATCAGCCGTGCTGAGCTTGTGGACTTCCTCTTTCATGAGCGCGCGCATGGCGGTGTAATCATCCACCGCGATCTTGACGTCGCCGAGGGTGCGTTCCGCTTCTTCCTGCAGGGCAGCCTGTTCGTCTGCCGTCAGGCGGGGCAGGTGGATCTGGATGATCGAGCGTTTGACGCCGTCGCCCTTGCAGATCGGATGAAAAAGTGTCCGGACGGGGTGACCGAGCGCATTGCAGGCGTTCAGGAGCGAATCCACGAGGAAGGGCTTGTCCGGGCCACAGGACTCTAGAACGGCGGCCCCAAAGACATGTTCATCGTCTGCGGTATCGCGCACGCGAACAGTTTGCTCGTCGACGGGCAGAGTGCTGACCCAGTCAGCGAGGGCCGCGGCCAGACCGTCCAGATCG
>JBCBTR010000001.1:0-33468 GCA_039818545.1 Pseudomonadota bacterium | reverse complement strand
CGCACCGGTCTTAAGGTCGCGGTCAAACCCCGCTCAAGCTGGCGGTTCAGAAATCAGGGAGAAACGAGATGGCATCAGGACCATTGGCAGGCGTGCGGATTGCGGGCGAGCGCTTCATCCGGGCCGAGGCCCAGCCGTTCCATGACGCCGGGCCGAAAGCCCTCAATCAGACCGTCTGCCTTCTCGATCAGGGCGAGCGCGGCTTCAGTGTGCTTTGGATTCTTGAGGTCGAGGCCAATTGACCGACGCCCGCGTCCGCTCACATCGGCGGGATTGCCGGGCTTTCCGTCGCCGGGCCGGTCGATCCGAACCACATCGGCTCCAAGGTCCGACAAGAGCATCCCGCAGAATGGCCCCGGTCCGATCCCCGCAAACTCGACAATCCGCACGCCTGCCAATGGTCCTGATGCCATCTCGTTTCTCCCTGATTTCTGAACCGCCAGCTTGAGCGGGGTTTGACCGCGACCTTAAGACCGGTGCGGCTAATGAAAAGAGGTTCCCCAGCGGTATCGGTTGGTTCAGGCGTCGGCCGTTGCGCTATGGGCGGCAAATCCGCTGAGTTCAGTCAGGAACTTGCGGGCCTGCAGCATGCGTTGCGCAGGCGTTTGCTGGGCCGGGGACAGAACCAGCTTGGAGTCCGGACGAAGACGCAGATTGTTCGGACGTGACCGGACAATCGTCATCAGGGCCTGTGGCTCGAGCGGGGTGTCATCCCGGAAGGTGAAGACGATGCCCTTCGGACCCCCGTCGAGCTTTTCGATGCCGAGATTCTTGCAAGCGGCCTTGATGGCCATGACATCCAACAACTGGCTCGTTTCTTCGGGAAGCGGACCGAACCGATCAATGAGTTCGGCGGCGAACGACTCTCTTTCTGAATCATTGTCGATGGAAGCGAGGCGACGATAAAGCGCCAGCCTTTCACCGAGGTCCTGCACATAGTCTTCCGGGATGAGGACAGAGACGCCGAGATTGATTTGTGGCGACCACTCGTCGGCAACCTCGTCGTCTTCATGAGCCCCCGCTTTCAACGCACTGACAGCCTCTTCGAGCATGGTCTGGTAAAGCTCGACGCCCACTTCGCGAATGTGTCCCGACTGGGCATCCCCCAGAAGGTTTCCGCCGCCCCGGATGTCGAGGTCATGGCTGGCGAGCTGGAAGCCGGCCCCCAGACTGTCGAGCGATTGCAAGACCTTCAGGCGGCGTTCGGCATTGGTCGTGATCACCTGATCCTGCGGCGAGGTGAAGTAGGCATAGGCCCGGAGCTTGGAGCGCCCGACCCGCCCGCGCAATTGATAGAGCTGGGCGAGGCCGAACAGGTCGGCGCGATGAATGATCAGCGTGTTGGCGCGTGGAATGTCCAGTCCGCTTTCAACAATCGTTGTCGACAGCAGGACGTCATACTTGCCGTCGTAGAACGCCGTCATGATGTCTTCGAGTTCGGTCGGTCCCATTTGTCCGTGAGCGACCACGAAACTGACCTCCGGCACATTGTCTCGCAGGAACGTTTCCAGCTTGTCGAGGTCAGCGATGCGGGGCGCAACATAGAACGCCTGCCCGCCGCGATACTTCTCTCTGAGGAGCGCTTCGCGGATGGTGAGCGTGTCGAACTCGGTCACGTAGGTGCGCACCGAGAGCCGGTCGACAGGCGGCGTCGCGATGATCGACAGATCCCGAATGCCGGTGAGCGCCATCTGAAGTGTTCGCGGGATCGGCGTCGCAGACAGTGTCAGCACATGCACGTCTGCCTTGAACTCCTTCAGGCGTTCCTTGTGCTTCACGCCAAAGCGTTGCTCTTCATCCACCACGACAAGACCGAGCCGCTTGAACTGGACGCTTTCCGAGAGCAGCGCATGGGTGCCGATGACGACGTCAACCGTGCCGTTCTCAAGACCTGTGCGAACGTCTGTCGCTTCCTTCGCGCTGACCAGCCGAGACAGCTGGCGCACATTCAGCGGCCAGCCCGAGAAGCGATCCTTGAAGGTCTGGTAGTGTTGCCGGGCGAGGAGCGTCGTCGGTGCGATTACCGCGACCTGCATACCGCTCATCGCCGCAACGAAAGCGCCCCGCAGCGCGACTTCGGTCTTGCCGAATCCGACATCGCCGCAAACAAGCCGGTCCATAGGTTTGCCGGAAGACAGATCTCCCAGCACATCCTGAATCGCGTTGAGCTGATCGTCGGTTTCTTCGTATGGGAAGCGGGCGGCGAACTCTTCGTAAAGCCCCTCTCCTGTTCCGGTCGTTTCGGCTTTCTTCAATTCGCGTGTGGCGGCAATCTGAAGAAGCTCTGCTGCCATTTCCAGAATGCGCTTCTTGGCCTTGGCCTTGCGGGTTTGCCAGCCTGCGCCGCCAAGCCGGTCGACGGCGGTTTCAGCTTCGTCGGAGCCGTACCGGCTAATCAGGTCGATATTCTCAACGGGGAGGAAAATACGATCCCCGCCCGCATATTCCAGCTCAAGGCAGTCATGTGCGGCACCGGTCAGTTCAAGCAAGCGCAGACCGCTATAGCGCCCGACCCCATGATCGACGTGGACGATCAGGTCTCCAACGGACAGGGATCCGGCCTCCGTAATGAAGTTTGCTGCCTTTCGCTTGCGACGCGGGGCCGCCAGCCGATCGCCGAGAATGTCGGGTTCGGCAATGATCGCAAGATCATCGAAGAGAAGCCCGTGCTCCAGCGGCAGCACGCTGATGCTCAGACCGGCCCGGGTCGCGGCCTCTTCGGAATGACTGCGCGGCGGCGCGGAGAGCCCATGATCTTCGAGCACGTTCGAGAGTCGCTCGGCGGACCCTTCGCTCCATGCGGCAAAGCAAACCGCTTTCCCGGCCTTGCGATGTTCGGCGGCATGCGCGGCAGCCGCCTCAAACACATTGACATCAGGCCGTGCGCGCTCGGGCGCGAAGTTTCGTTCGTTGCGTGCGCCGAGATCAATGCCGGTTTCACCCGCAGTTGCGCTGGTAAACCGGGCAACGGCATTGGCGGCGACGTATCGGTCGAGTTCGTCGGGCGCGAGATAGAGCGCGTCGGGGCCCAGAACCTTTGCTGATATGCCTTCTCCAGCTGCTTCAACCCGCGCATCATGATAGTCACGCGCCTGCGACAGGCGTTCAGCCATGGCCTCGCCTGCGAGGGCACCGAGGCCGAAAAGCGCTTCCTCGCCGGCATAATCGAACAGCGTGTCCAGACGCTCGTGAAACAGCGGGAGCCAGTTCTCCAGACCTTGTCGGCGGATCTGCGCGCGCGCGGCCTCGTACATTGGGTCACCCGCCGGGGGCCCGAGTTTTTCAAGATACTTTTCGCGGAACAGCGAGAGCACGTCGGATGAAAAGATGATCTCGCTGACGGGTGCGAAGTCGACCCGGCCAAGCTGCCCGGTCGAGCGCTGGGTTTCGGGATCGAAGGATTTGATCGTGTCGAGCTCATCGCCGAAGAGATCCAGACGTATGGGGTCGGGTTCTGTCGGGGGATAGATGTCGATGATCCCGCCACGGATCGCAAACTCGCCGCGCTCCCGCACGGTGCTGACCCGCACATACCCGTTCACGCTCAGATACTCTGTCAGGTCCCGTTCAGAGACGGTGTCGCCCTTGGCGAGTGACAGGCTCGACTGGCGCATGGTTTCCACCGGCGGGGCACGCTGAACAAGCGAGGCAGCCGTCGTCACGCAAAGGAGTGGCGCGCTGTCAGGTTTTCTCTGTGCAAGACGCGCGAGACCCGCGCACCGCCGTGACGCTACAGCCGGAGCCGGACTGACGCGGTCATAGGGCAGCGTATCCCAGGCGGGGATCAGGACGGTTTCGAGGTTCGGCTCGACAAACTGGCTGAGCGCGATCGCGCTGGCGGCGGCCTTGTCGTCACGTGCAACGTAGATGCAGAGGCCGCCGCGCGCGATGGCGGTTTTCGCCATAACGCGAACATCGGCACCAAACGGGGCACCAAAGAACCTGGCCGGGCCCGACAGCGTTTTCAGGACGGAGAGAGCTTGCATGATTATAGACGATGGTTGACGGCGTTAGCCCGGCATCGCCTCGTAGCGAAAGGCGATCATCTGGTCCAGCACTGGCCCTGCATGATTGTCGGGAATGGGCTTCTGGCCGACGAGCCAGGCGTAGACTTCCCAGTCAGGTGTCGCCAGTAGCCGTTCGAACTCGTCGAGGCCGGCGTCGTCGAGCTCGCCAATGTGCTTTTCGGCGAAAGACCCCATGAGCAGGTCCATTTCCCGGAAGCCCCGTCGCCAGGCCCGGAACTTCAGTTTTCGGCGACGTTCGTCCATCTCGATCTCCTATCGGATGACTAGATAGGACGATCTCACGCGGAAGCACATATGATTGCGCAGGAAGACCTCGATCCATAGTGTCGCGGGATGCGTGACTCGCGCCTGTTTCCCCTGTTCGAACCGTTGGACGCCCTGCCCGGCATCGGTCCAAAGCTCAAACCTGTGCTTGAACATCTCGTGGACGGTGAGCGGGTCTGGGATCTGTTGCTCCATCTTCCCAACGCATGGGTGGACCGGCGAACCAAAGCCTCTTTCGAAGACACCGTTCCGGGTGAGGTCGCCACGGTCGAGGGGACTGTTTCATCCGTCATTGCGCCGTACAACGCGACGGCTCCGCACCGGGTTCGCCTTGTGGACGACACAGGGTTTCTGACGCTGGTCTTCTTCCGGGCGAATGGTCAGTGGCTCAAGGGTCAGTTTCCGCTCAACTCGACGCGGATCGTGTCGGGCAAGGTCGAGGAGTTTCAGGGCGAGCGGCAGATTGCGCACCCGGACTACGTTCTTGACCCGGCAAAGGCCGAGCGCCCGCCACTTGTCGAGCCGATCTATCCGCTGTCGGCCGGGCTGACGAACAAGCGCGTCCACAGTGCTCAGATCGCCGCTCTTGAGCTTGTCCCGGACGATCTACCGGAGTGGTCTGATCCGGGCCAGACCGCAAAGAACGGCTGGGCGTCCATGAAAGAATCGTTGGTCGCGCTTCACAACCCAAAGACGTATGATGAAGAGGCGTTCGAACAGGCGCGCGCACGTCTGGCTTATGATGAAGCGCTGGCCCGGGAGATCGTTTTTGCACAAGCACGGGCTGCGCGCTCCGACCGGCAGAGCCGCCCCCTGCCCGCCGCCGAGGAGCGACACGCAGAACTGCTGAAGAGCCTGCCCTACAAGCCAACCCGCGCTCAGGTCAGGGCGTTTCAGGATATCTCCGCAGATCTCGAAAAATCCCACCCCATGCGTCGCATGCTCCAAGGCGACGTCGGGTCTGGCAAGACGCTGGTTGGGGGGATGGCTGTGGTTCAGGCGGTGGCGGCCGGGGCGCAGACGGCGTTCATGGCACCGACGGAGGTGCTCGCCACGCAGCAACACCGGGCATTCGTGCAGATACTGTCGCCGCTTGGCTATCAGGTTGAGCTTTTGACCGGTGGAATGACAGCTTCGGCGCGCGAAAGCGTGCGTATGGGACTGGCGGATGGAACGGTGCAGGTTTGCGTCGGGACGCAGGCGCTGTTTCAGGATGCGGTGACGTTCCGCAATCTGGGGCTTGTCATTGTCGATGAGCAGCACCGCTTTGGCGTGATGGACCGGGCCCGGCTCGCGGATAAGGCCACCAGCCCGCACATGCTGGTCATGAGTGCGACGCCAATCCCGCGTACACTTTCAATGGCCGTGGCGGGCGACCTCGACCTCTCCATTCTGGATGAGAAACCGGCGGGGCGGCAGCCGATTGAGACGCGTGCCATGCCCGACACGCGAATTGAAGATGTCGTAAACGCCGTTGGACGCGCGATCTCCCGTGGCGAGCGTGCGTTCTGGGTTTGCCCGAAGGTCGATATGGACGATGATGACAGCACAGCTGTCGGGCGGCATGCGGCGCTCTCGCGGTCCCTCAACGCTCCGGTCGGCCTTGTTCATGGACGAATGAAGGCGAGCGAGAAAGATGCCAACCTCGAAGCCTTTAGAACCGGGCGCACATCAGTGCTGGTCGCTACGACCGTGATCGAAGTCGGTGTGGATGTGCCCGAGGCGACAATCATGGTGATCGAACGCGCCGAGGGGTTTGGGCTAGCGCAGCTTCATCAGCTCAGAGGCCGCGTCGGGCGCGGAGACAAGCCAAGTTTCTGCCTTTTGCTCTACAGGCCGCCACTCACCGAGATGGCGCATGAGCGACTGGAAACGTTGAGACGCACGGATGATGGTTTCGAGATCGCGGAAGCCGACTACAAGCTTCGTGGGCCGGGCGATATCCTCGGAACGCGTCAGTCCGGCCTTGCCTCGTTTCGGCTGCTTGACCTGTCAGAGCATGCTGACCTGATCGAAATCGCGCGGCAGGATGCCCGCATGGTTGTGCAACGGGGTGATGATCTCGATCCGACCCGCGCCGAGGCTCTCGGACTGCTTAAGACCCTTCTCGCACCTCAGTTTCAGAAGCCGGAAGAGTCTTAGCGTCGAAGGGTAGCTCGCCGGACTCGCCTGTTTTGGCTTCAGGAACGACGAGACCAGCCGACAGGATAAGCTTTGCGCCCTCCTCTACCGTCATATCAAGTTCCTTCACCCCGGCTCTTTCGACATAAACAAGAAATCCAGAGGTTGGGTTCGGGGTTGTGGGGACAAACACGCCTATATGGTCATCCGTCAGGCGTGCTTTCACTTCCCCCTTGGCACCGGAGGCTACAAATCCGATGCACCATGAGCCGCGCCTTGGATACTCCACCAGCACGACGGAATCGAAACTGGCAGTCTGGTTGTTGCCGAGCACTTCAAACAGTTGCTTGAAGGCCGAATAGACGTTCCGGACGATCGGAATGCGGCTCAGCAGCCGGTCGCTGCTGTTGATCAGGGAGCGGCCAATGAGGTTCGTTGCGACCGCACCGAGAATTGTCAGCGCAACGACAGTCACCAGGACGCCGACGCCGGGGATCGCGTAATTCGTGTAGGTTTCCGGCTTCAGGATGGGCGGAAGGATCGGTTTGACCCGGTCATCGATGAAAGTGATCAGGAACTGAAGCACCCAGAATGTGATCGCGATTGGGGCCGCGATGACCATTCCGGCGAAGAACCGGGCACGCAGCCACGCAAAAAGGCTCTGCTTCCGCGGGGGTTCGAGCCCATCCGACGGAATCAGCGGTGATTGAGGTTGTTCGGTCTTCTTCGCCATTTCTGCTCTAATCCTGACCTTGAGGAACTCTTGGCTTTAATCGTCGTTCCGCGCAATTGTGTTGAAGATGGGTACGACACAAGAACTTGAAAATGCGCTTAACGCACTCGGACCGAAATTAGGTGGCACCGACGGGCGTGTCTCTGATTTGAAACGACTGTCCGGCGGTGCCAGTCAGGAAACGTGGGCCTTCGATTTCGGTCCGGACAAAGGACCAGTCGAGGAGCTGATCCTGCGCCGCGCACCGGGAGGGGTATCTGCGGCCCGCTCGCAGGCTGCGATTGGCCTCGAGAACGAAGCTGCCCTGATTGATCGCGCCGTTGCGGCGGGCGTCCCTGCTCCGCGCGTGATTCACAGCTGCGAGCCTCAGGACGGGCTCGGTCAGGCCTTCATCATGAACCGGATCGCAGGCGAGACGATTGCGCGGAAGATTCTTAGAGATGATGAGTACGCGACAGCCCGCCAAAAACTTGCAGCTCAATGCGGTAGCGCCGCCGCGCTTATTCATTCCATAGATATCGCTGATGTCCCCGAATTGCCTCGGAGCATGGGCGAGGATCAGCTCGCCCAATACGAAGAAATCTACCGGGGGTTCGAGACTCCGCGCCCGGTTTTCGAGCTTGCCATTCAGTGGTTGAAAGCTTCTGTTCCGGAGGCCGTGGAACCTTCACTCGTTCACGGCGACTTCCGGCTTGGCAACCTGATTGTTGACGAGACCGGTCTTGTGGCTGTGCTCGACTGGGAACTTGCCCATCTCGGGGATCGCCGGGAGGATCTTGCATGGATCTGCATCAATTCCTGGCGCTTCGGGAACTCTGAGAACCGCGTCGGGGGTTTCGGAGCGCTCGGCGACTTTCTTGATGCTTACGCGGCCGCCGGTGGCGTTGAGGTCACGCCCGCTGAGATCGACTGGTGGGAAACACTTGGCAGCTTCAAATGGGGGGTCATGTGCATGATCATGTACGAAGCCTTCCGCTCAGGCGCGGATCCGAGTGTGGAGCGCGCTGCGATCGGGCGCCGGGTCTCCGAGACCGAGATTGACCTGATCAACCTTTTGGAGCGCGTTCGCGATGCATGACCAGCCTTCTGTCTCCGAACTCGTGGCTGCGGTTCGGGGTTTCATTTCAGACAGTGCCGCGCCGCAGCTGACCGGCCATGCTGCCTTTCATGCGCGCGTCGCGATAAACGTTCTCGACATCGTCCTGCGAGACCTCGACGGGCGGGCCGAAAATGACCGGAAGGAGACGGCCTCCCTCGCCGCGCTTCTGGACGTCTCCGCAGACGCACACAGCCACTCAGAGATGGTCCGGATGCTTTGTGAAAAGCTGCGCAGCTCGGAGCTGACATTGGATACACCGGGGCTTCTTGAGCATCTTAAAACCACCGCAATTGCTCAGTTAGAAGTCGATCAACCGAAGTATTCAGGTCTCAGAGAGGCCCTTGGGAGACCCTAATGCGTCGTGCTCTCATGGTTGTTGCTGTGGCAGCCATCTTATGGATTGGCCTGAAAGACTGGGCCTACCGGACAATCTACACGCAACAGACCCCCGTTGAGGCAAGCGAGCCCGACTATACGAGCCCCGAAAGCTGGGCCATGCGCCCGGCAGAGCAGCCCGCCGGCGGGTGGGAGTCGCCATGGGGCGTCGATCTCTTTGTCCTGCCGCCCGTTCGCCGGTCGCCGCATCCACCGGGAACCGTGCCCCCCGATCATCAGCGTTCCAGCGATGAAACGGGAGCATTCCTAGAGCTTTTGTCCGGTTCGTTTGGCGACACGCCTGTGTATGCCCCTTATTTGCGGCACGGCTCGCCCGTTCAGCGGGATGACAGTGATTTCGCGGCGATGACAGAAGCTGATGCGGTGTCGGCCTTCCAGTCGTATCTCGAGCTGGACAACCGCAAGCGCGGCCTTTTGCTTGTCGCCCCGGCGTCCATGAAAGCGCCGACGGAGCGCGTCTTAGCGCTATTCACAGAAGACCCAGACGTGCGGCAACGCTTTGGAGGTGTCGTCTGGCTTGGGTCTGATGGCGCATCGCTGGAGGGGCTGGAGTGCTCGGATGGCCTCGTCGGGCAGTGCCTGATCGAAGTTCCGATGAAGTCCGGTGTCCCGGTGTTTCAGCGTCTGAAGCCGAACCTGCCATTGCCGCGCCTGAAGTATCGGCTCGTTGATCCGGAAGCTGCGGCTGTCAGCGTTTCCAACAGGCTCACTTTTTTGTCGGACTGGCTGGACGAAAACGCTCCGAAGCCGGCTGAGCCGTTTGGCGGGTTCGATGAAATGGAATCTGTCGAGGTCGCGCCGATCCGCCGTCCGGGCGATCCTGTCGACGAAGACTAGTTGAGCGGTCCGTTCTCGACGCCCTTTTCCAGGTAAGCGATGACATCGTCCCAGTGCTGGAGCGCTTCGGCATCGCCGAGCGCTGCGACCTCAGCTGCCCTGAGCGTTGCAATCACAACGGCGTCTTCTCCGTACTGAGCGAAAAGCTGGCTGGCCGTAGTCCTGATGGCTGAGTCGCTCATGTATTCCCCTTGGCACGGGCAATCGCCGATGTTGTCGACTCGCCCTCAACAAGCGGCACGATATGAACGGCCCCGCCCCGCTCAAGAACATCGCGTGCACCCACGATATCGTCGAGCGCATAGTCTCCGCCCTTTACGAGAAGGTCAGGCTTGAGCGCATCGATCAGATTGGCGGGGGTGTCCTCTTCGAAGACAATAACATCATCCACAACGGACAACGCCGAGAGGACGCGGGCGCGGGAGGCTTCGTTGTTCACGGGGCGGGTCTCCCCTTTCAGCCGGCGCACCGAGGCATCTGAATTGAGGCCGACGATCAGCCGGCCGCAACGCTCCCGGGCTTCTTCCAGCACTTTCAAATGGCCGGGGTGCAGGATATCGAAGCAGCCATTGGTGAAGCCAATCGTCAGCCCGGCATCGCGCCATCCGTCTACACGCGTCAGCAACGCGTCGAGCGGTGTGTGCACGCCGCCAAGACGGGCCATGCCGAGCTGGAGCGACTCGCGCAGTTCAGCAGCTGTGACAGCGGCCGTGCCGGCTTTGCCAACAGCGATACCCGACGCCCGGATTGCCAGCGCAATAGCCTGTTCGAGGGTGCCATTGGACGCGAGCCCGATCCCAAGGGCCGCAAGGCTGGTATCACCTGCCCCTGAGACATCATAAACCTCACGCGCCTCGCCCTGGACGTGCACGATTTGATCGTTGGCATTGATATAGGACATGCCCTTCGCGGCGCGGGTGGCGACGATGGCTGTGGCACTGGAAGCGTTTTTGGCCGCCTCAAGCGCGGCGGCGACGTCCTGATCAGACCCGCAGGGCAGTTCGGTGGCCGCTGCGAGTTCTGAGGCGTTCGGCTTGATCAGTGTGACCGAACCGTACTTGCCGAAATCGCGCCCCTTCGGATCGACGATGATGGGTATGCCGTGTTCCCGGCCGATTCCGGCGACAGCCTCCAGAATAGCGGGCGTCGCAACGCCCTTGGCGTAATCGGAGAACAGGATCGCCTGTGCCGTCTTTGCTTCATAGGTCAGCGAGTCGATCACCGCCTGTTCAGTGGCGCGGTCGATCGGGGCGGTGTTTTCGCTGTCGACGCGGAGCATTTGCTGGGCGGTGGCGACGTATCGGGTCTTCAGGGTTGTGGGGCGTCCACGCTCCGCAATGAGGTCCCCCGTGACACCGTCCATATCGCCAATGGCCCCGACAAGCCGCCGGGCTTCGTCATCATCCCCGACAACGCCGATCAGCACAGCTTGAGCCCCCAGCGCGGCAACGTTGCGGGCGACATTCCCCGCCCCGCCGGGCATTTCAGTGACGCGCGTCTGTTTGAAAACAGGAACCGGCGCTTCGGGCGAAATCCGGTCGACGCTACCGTAAACAAAGCGATCCAGCATCGTGTCGCCGATACAGATGATCTTCTTGGTCGATGACGCATCGATCAGGGCAGAAAGGTTTTGCTCGGTCACTTTGATTTCCCAACAAGGTCTAGTCTGGTCGTACGACAGGCAAACGCAGGTGAATAGCGCAGGCGAATGGCAATTCGTGTTGATCCACAATGCTTTGCGGCGCGTATCTACAACAAACGTCGCTTCGAGGGGAGCCATCCTTGCCGGGTAATGAATCGACACCAGCGCTTGTCTGGTTCCGAAATGATCTGAGGCTGGACGATAACCCCGCTCTGGAGGCGGCCGTAAACAGTGGCCGTCCGGTGGTCTGTCTCTTTGTTTTCGAACAGAACCTGGCGTTTCGCGAACCCGGCGGCGCATCGAAGTGGTGGCTGCACAAGTCACTGGAATCGCTCTCACACGGTATTGAAAGCCTTGGCGGGCGTTTGATCCTGCGGCGCGGACAGGCGCACGAGGTATTGATGTCCGTTGTCGAGGACACCGGAGCCGGCGCGGTATTCTGGAATCGGCGATATGGAGCAGCCGAGCGCGAGGTTGATTCCAACCTGAAAGCTTCACTGAAAGAAAACGACGTTGAGGTTGAGAGCTTCAACGGGTCGCTGCTGACGGAACCGTGGACCATCGAAACCGGGTCCGGTGGTCACTACCGTGTTTTCACGCCCTACTGGAAAGCTGTTCGAGCCTGCTACACGCCGCCAGCACCGTCGAAAAAGCCGAAAGAGCTGGCGCAGCTTGATGTGGCTTCCGATGATCTTCCGGACTGGGGCCTGCTGCCGACAGCGCCGAACTGGGCAACTGGATTTGAGGACGCGTGGACACCCGGCGAGGCCGGTGCGCGCAAGCGGCTGACTGCCTTCCTTGAGGGACCGGTCAACGAGTACAAGGATGACCGAAACCGGCCCGACGTGTCCGATGGCACCTCTGGCCTGTCGCCTCACTTGCACTTCGGCGAGATCGGTCCGGCGCAGATCTGGCGGGCGACGCAGGCCCGGATCGAGGCGGGTGATGTCAATGAGGCGTCTGCGCAGGTGTTCCTGTCAGAGATCGGCTGGCGCGAGTTTTCTTATGTGCAGCTGTTCCACAATCCTGATCTTGCGACGGAAAACTACAATTCCGACTTCGACAACATGCCCTGGCGCGATGATGATGAGGGCTACTCCAAGTGGACTAAAGGCCTGACGGGCTATCCGATCGTCGATGCCGGTATGCGACAGCTCTGGCATACGGGTTGGATGCACAATCGGGTTCGGATGATCGTTGCGTCTTTCCTGACGAAGCACCTGCTGGTGCACTGGCAGCGCGGCGAGGACTGGTTCTGGGATACGCTTGTGGATGCGGACCCTGCCGCGAACAGTGCGAGCTGGCAGTGGACTGCAGGCTCAGGTGCTGACGCGGCTCCCTATTTCCGGGTCTTCAACCCGATCACGCAGGGCCAGAAGTTCGACGAGACGGGCGACTATGTCCGCCAATGGGTGCCAGAGCTGGCAGACCTGCCCACCAAACATATTCACGCGCCATGGGAGGCCCCCGAAGGCGTGCTTTCAGACGCTGGCGTGACGCTTGGGGAGACCTACCCTCACGCCATGGTCGAGCACAAGACAGGCCGCGAGCGTGCGCTTGAAGCCTATGAGACACTCAAGAAGCAACGGGACGCAGCATGAAGAGAGTAGCCATTGTCGGGTCCGGGATTTCCGGGTTGAGCGCCGCTTGGGCGCTGAAGGATACCGCCGACGTGACCCTGTTCGAGAAACGCGATCGCTTTGGCGGCCATTCGAACACGAAGACAATCGACTATCCGGGCTTTGGCCCGATCAATGTCGATGTCGGGTTCATCGTCTACAATGCTCACAACTATCCCAACCTGATCGCGCTGTTCGATGCACTGGATGTCGAAACACAGGCCAGCGACATGAGTTTCGCTGTGTCCGATCCCGACGGCTATGAGTGGGCGTCGACGGCAAGAGGGTTTTTCGCGCAGAAGCGAAATCTCCTCAGCCCGCGCTTTCACCGGTTCTGGCGCACGATCCTGCGTTTCAATGATACGGTCCGGCAGGAGCTGGACGCTGGCGAGGTCGGCGAAGTGTCTCTCGGGGCATGGCTGGATCGCCATGGCTTCGATGAGACGTTCCGGCGGAACTACATTCTCCCCATGGGCGCAGCGATCTGGTCCACGCCCGAGGACAGGCTTCTTGATTATCCGGCCCTCAGCTTCTTCAAATTCTTCGAGAACCACCGCCTGATGCACAAGGAGCGCCCGAAGTGGCGCACCGTCAAAGATGGCAGCCAGTCTTATGTTACGGCCTTGAAGGCCGAGCTTGGCGATAGGCTAAAGTCAGGCATGGGCGTTGAGACTGTGTCCCGGTTCGGCGACAAGGTGCGCCTGACCTTCGAGAACGGAAAGCAGGAAGTCTTCGATGATGTCGTTCTGGCGGTCCATTCCGATCAGGCGGCTGCGATGCTCGACGAAAGCTTTGCGGATCGGCAGTTTACGCTCGGCTCCGCCCAGTACCGACCCAACCAGATTTACCTGCACCGTGATCCCGCCTTGATGCCGCGCAAGCGAGCGGCTTGGGCGGCATGGAACGTGTTAAAACAGGAAAGCGGCGATATCTGCCTGTCATACTGGATGAACACATTGCAATCGATCGACCACCGAGCCCCTCTTTTCGTGACCCTCAACCCGGACACTCCGCCTGCCGAAGAGCTGACGTTCAGTTCTTTCGTTTTCGATCATCCTCAGTTCGACGGCGCAGCGGAGGCTGCTGTACGCACACTGAAGCGCGTTCAGGGCGAAGACGGGCTGTGGCTTGCCGGAGCCTGGATGGGCAGCGGCTTCCATGAGGATGGATTGAAGTCGGGCCTGTCGGCGGCGTTATCGCTAGGCGGGGCCGTCCCATGGACACCACACGGCGTGGAGATCGCCACTCCAAAAACCCGCGAAGTCGATGCGAGCACCGGACGGGCACAGGCCACCAGCTAATGTCCGACGCCCCTCTTACCCTTCTCACCGGCGAAACGACCCACAAGCGTTTCGTGCCGTTCGAGCAGCGCTTCAAGTACAGGCTGTTCATGATCGATATCGACATCGACCGGCTGGACGACGCCAGCAAGGTCTCTCCTCTCTTCTCGGTGAACGGGCCCGGACTGTTCTCGTTTGCCGAAAAGGATCATGGCGCTCGCGGCGCGCTTTCCCTTCGCGAGTGGGCGGAAGCCAAGTTCAATGAGGCGGGCGTTGACCTTGAAGGCGGCGCAATCCGGCTCACCACCTTTCCGCGTCACATGTTCTACAAGTTCGCGCCGATCTCGCTCTGGTTCGGCTACGATCTCAATGGCGACGTGAAAGGCGTGATCTATGAAGTGAAGAACACGTTCGGGGAAACGCATTCTTACGTGGCGGCTGCGGCATCAGACGAAGTGAGCCGGCACGAGGCCGACAAAGTCTTCCACGTATCGCCCTTCTTCGATGTGTCGGGCCAGTACCGCTTTACCCTCCGACCGCCAGACAAAGGCGTCCACCTTGTCGTCGACAGCGTCGGCAGCGATGCGCGGACCCATATGGCGACGATCCAGACGCGTCGGATGCCTGCAAGCAGCGCCAATTTTCTGAAAACTGCCCTTTCCCAACCCTTCTCCTCCATCGGCGTCACCGCCGGAATTCATTGGGAGGCTTTAAAGTTGTGGTTGAAAGGTGCAAAATATCACTCAAAACCAACGCCGCCCTCGAATGAGGTGACCGTGGCGATGGGCAAGACCAAGGAACCGGCGGCATGAGCGTCATCATTGCGAACACCAGGACGATCCGACAACTGGACGATGTCCCCACCAGCTTCAAGCTTGCCGCTCTGGCTCTGCTGCGCGCGCGACGCGGATCACTCGAGGTCACCCTGCCGGACCAGCGCGTGGTGCTCTTTGATCATGGCGTCAATGGTCCGCATGCAAAGCTGACATTCCTCGACTACGCGGTCGCCAAGCGCGCCATGGCGGGCGGCGATGTCGGCTTTGCCGAGTCCTACATGGATGGCGAGTGGGAAACACCGGATCTCACGACCGTATTGCGGTTCTTCTCGGCGAACTTTGAAGCTGCGGGACAGCTCGCCGTTGGCGGCGCGCTCGTCCGTGCGATGAACCTGTTGCGTCATATGTTCAACCGGAACAGCAAGAGCGGTGCACGGCGGAACATCACGGCCCATTATGACCTTGGGAACGAGTTCTACGCCTCGTGGCTGGACCCCAGCATGACCTACTCATCCGCGCGGTTCGACAACCCCAATCAGTCGCTCGAACAAGGCCAGCAGTCCAAATATGCCGGTATCTGCGATGGAATATCGGCGGGACCGGGAAGCAATATTCTGGAGATCGGATGCGGCTGGGGCGGCTTTGCCGAATATGCCGCCAAGGAGCGCGGCTCCAAAGTGACCTGCCTGACGATCTCCCCTTCGCAACGTGAGTACGCGCAGAAGAGAATGTTCGAACAGGGCCTGAACGATCAGGTTGAGATCCGGCTTGAGGACTATCGTGATCATACCGGGTCTTATGACGGGGTTGCTTCCATCGAGATGTTTGAGGCGGTCGGGGAACGTTACTGGCCGAGTTACTTCGCAAAGGTCGCGGAAGTCCTGAAAGACGGAGGCCGGGCGGCGCTCCAGATCATTACCATTGATGACAAGTTGTTCCCTCGCTACCGCAAGCGTGCGGACTTTATCCAGCGCTACATCTTTCCGGGCGGAATGTTGCCCAGCGAAGCGGCATTGAAGGATCAGGTCGCGGCGGCTGGCCTGCGCTATGATGGCGCGAGCTTGTTCGGTCAGGATTATGCGCGCACCTGCGCGGAATGGCGGCGCTCATTCAATGACAAATGGGACCGTCTGGAAGGGCTCGGCTTCGACTTCGCGTTCAAGCAGATGTGGAACTTCTATCTGAGCTATTGCGAGGCTGGCTTTCTGGATGGGCGGATCAATGTCGGTCAGTTCCAGCTGGCGAAAGCCTAGATCCCGATCGATTTGAGAAAAGTTTCGGCGCTTGCGCTGATCTCCTCTCGTTCGTCATCGTTCTTCTTGTCGAGATTTGAGTAGATGAGGCCCATGCGGCCATTCGATCGGAGCTGATCTTCGTTCCGGGCGATGAAGTCCCAGTATAGATAATTGAACGGGCAGGCCCCCTCGCCCGTCTTCTTGCGAACATCATAGGCGCAGTTCGAGCAGTAGTCAGACATCCGATTGATGTAGGCCCCGCTTGAGGCGTAGGGCTTCGACGCCACGACACCGCCATCTGCGTAGATCGCCATCCCATGCGTGTTTGGCAGTTCGACCCATTCATAGGCATCCGCATAGACGGCCAGATACCACTCATTGACGTGGTCGGGATGCACGCCTGCGATGAGCGCGAAGTTGCCAGTGATCATCAGCCTTTGAATGTGATGTGCATAAGCATTGTCGCGCGTCTGCCGGACGGCCTGCGAGAGGCATGTCATGTCCGTCTCGCCGGTCCAGTAGAAATCGGGCAAGTCGCGTGAGGCCTTCAGTGCGTTGGTGTCTTTGTAGTCCGGCATCTTCAGCCAGTAGACGCCCCGGACGTATTCCCGCCAGCCAATGATCTGCCGGATGAAGCCCTCGACAGCGTTGAGCGGGGCACGATCCTTCTTCCACTCCTTCTCAGCGCGCTGACAAAGATCGAGCGGCTCCAGCAAGCCGCAATTCAGGTAAATCGACAGGATTGAGTGCCACATCCATGGCTCGTCCATCGCCATGGCGTCCTGATAGTCCCCGAAGCCGGGAAGGATGTTCTCCATGAAATGATCGCGGGCTTCTTCTGCGCCCTCACGCGTGGTTGCGAAGGAGAAGCCTTCGAGATCGCCAAAGTGATTGTCGAAGCGATCGGCGACATCGGCGAGCGCGTCCTTGTCGATGTCGTCGGGGCTGGTGAACCATCTTGAGGGTGTAGACTTGGACTTGGGGAGTTTCTTCCTGTTCTCCTGATCGTAGTTCCACTCGCCGCCGGCGGGCTTGTCGCCTTCCATCAGGAGGTCGGTCTTTCGCCGTATCTCCCGGTAGAAGTACTCCATTCGGAGTTCTTTCCGCCCGTCGGCCCACTCGTTGAACATCTCTTCGGAACAGAGGAAACGATCATCGTCCCGAAGCTCGACCTCGCAGTCGAACGCCTCGCACCAGGACATCATCTCTTCAAGCAGCCGCCATTCGCCGGGCTTGGTCACCACCACACGTTCATATTCAGCTGAGTCAGCCAGACACCGTTCAACGACGGCCCTCAAACTATCGGCCGGATTGTCGTCGGTGATCTTCTGGTAGCGGACGTTGTAGCCTTCATCCCTGAGAGCCTTGGCGTGCTGACGCATGGCGGCGAACAGGAAGGCGATCTTCTTCTTGTGATGTCGGACGTAGGTGGCCTCTTCCGACACCTCCGCCATCACAATCAGGTCGGCTTGCTTGTCGATATCCGACAGGCTGGAGAGGTTCATCGATAGCTGGTCGCCAAGGACCAGTCGTAACGTCGCCATCTAGTAGAGCTGGCGGAGCCGATACTCGATCGTCTGTCCGCGTGCTTCGAAGGCGAGTTTCACCCATCGACCCGCATCATCATACCAGAGGTCTACGGTAATATCGGACGTCAGACGGTAGTGGTCCGCCGGGATCGACTGATCACCGATTGAAACATTCTCGCGGCCGATCTGTTCAACTGTAATGTCGAGCAACTCGCCATCTTCGGTGGACAGCATCACGTCGCCATACATCTGTTTGATGTTCCAATGGCTCGACGGAATGATGTCTGTCGGGGCATCGCCCGAGTATGCCGTTCCGTCGACCGACAATGCATCGCCATCCAGTTCGGCCGTGACGCGGGTTTTGTCCCCATCGTCATTGGTCTGGCCAGACAATGAGACCAGTTTGCCGTCCTGCCACGTCTCGGTGCTGTCCAGCGAATATCGGAAAACGGTGATCGGTCCGAGGCCGGCCTTCAGGTCCACATCGGTCGTAACCTGCAATGTGCCGTCCTCGGCTTTGTCAAAGCTGAGAACGTGATCGCCGAAGGGTTTGCCTTTGCGGAGCACTTCGAAGGAGATTTGGTCGCCAGCGCTTGGAGTCCATGGGTCGGGTGCCGGCGCGCTATCCGCGACGGCCGTCTGGGCGATGGCGGCAGCAAAAGCGATGGATGCGAGATATCTCATTAGCTCAATCTCCAGAATGGTTTCCTGTCTTGTGCAACGAAGCAGACACAGGTTTCGTTCCCCACGGCCATCGGTTTGTGCACCTCGCCGGGCACGCCGAATGCAATCTCCCCCACCTCATAGGTATGCTCGCCGTCCGACAGTGTACCCTTCAGGACAAGCGTTGCCTCAAGCGCGCTGTGGCGGTGTTTTGGAGCGGACTTGCCGGCATCGAGACGCATAAACTTGGTGTGCGGCGTGCGTCCGCGGGCGTACTCAACGCCCGAAAACCCTGTTTTCCAAGGCAGGTCGTCTAGATTCGCGTCCAGAATGGATGCGCTTGTCTCGTCCGTTCGGTACGGCATGGCCTGCCGTTGGAAGCGGCTTGCATGAGGCGAACCATCGACATTCTCCAGCAGCACGCCGCCAATAGCGGCCCAGATGTCGCTGCGGTCCCGGCCGGCCTCGTTTAACGCCAAATGCGCGTCGGCGAGGACGTTCAACCCCGGTGATAACGACCGCGAAGCGTGGTCGAGCATGAAGGCGTCGTAGGTTGGGTCTTTAAACACTTTGCATAGCCCTGCGATTATCTGCCCTCATTACGTGAGACACAGCGTATCGGATCACTTCGGGTGGTTGTCTTTCACAGCGGCGGTGCCTAGCTTTGAGGCAGTCTACACAGGTGATCCATGCAGTTTTTTCCGTCCGTCGTGGACGCCATCGGCAACACGCCGCTCATTCGCCTGAATCGGCTTTCTGACGAGACCGGTTGCGAGATCCTCGGAAAAGCGGAGTTTCTGAACCCGGGCCAGTCTGTGAAGGATCGCGCAGCGCTTGGCATCATCCGAAGCGCGGAGGCCGATGGCAGCCTCCAGCCCGGCGGCACGATCGTCGAAGGCACAGCTGGCAATACAGGTATCGGACTGGCGCTCGTCGGCAACGCGCTTGGTTACAGGACGGTGATCGTCTTTCCGCGCACCCAGTCTCAGGAAAAGAAGGACGCGATCCGGATACTCGGTGCGAAGCTCATCGAGGTCGATGCGGTCCCCTACGCGAACCCCAATCACTATGCGCGCTACTCAGGAACGCTTGCGGAAGAGCTCGCAAAGAGCGAACCGAGCGGGGCGATCTGGGCGAACCAGTTCGATAACACCGCCAATCGGGACGCGCATTTTGGGGCGACCGGTCCTGAAATCTTCGAGCAGACCGACGGGAAAGTGGATGGCTTCATTTGCGCTGTCGGGTCTGGCGGCACGCTCGCCGGGGTGGCGATGGCGCTCAGGGAGCGCAACAAGGATGTGAAAATCGGGATTGCCGATCCGGGCGGTGCTGCTCTGTATGGCTACTATGCTGAGGGCGAGCTCAAAGCCGAAGGCACCTCGATCACGGAGGGCATCGGTCAGTCCCGGATTACGGGTAACCTTGAAGGCCTCTCCGTTGATTACGCCTATCGCTGTACGGACGAAGAAGCCCTGAAAATTCTGTATGATCTCGTGCTTGAAGAAGGCCTTTGCCTTGGTGGATCTGCCGGCATCAACCTCGCCGGCGCGGTTCGGATGGCGAAGGAGATGGGCCCCGGCCATACGATCGTGACCGTGCTCTGCGATTACGGAAACCGCTATCAGTCCAAACTCTACAATCCAGATTTTCTGAGGAGCAAAGATTTGCCAACACCCCCATGGATGGAGACCTAGGCATGGAAACTGGCGATCCACTGGTATCTGCGTCCTGGTTGCTTGAGAACATTAGCGCCCCTGACGTCCGTGTGCTTGACGCAACCTGGATACCCGCCTTCGCGAACGCGGACCGAACGGGTCGCAGTTCCTATGAGGCGGCACACATTCCGGGCGCAGCGTTTTTCGACATCGACGAGATCGCTGATAGCAAGACCGACCTTCCGCACATGATGCCGGACTCGGTTCTGTTCGCCTCGCGGGCTCGTAAGCTCGGCATAGGGGATGGTAATCGGATCGTTGTTTACGACTCCAACAATTTCTTCGCCTCGGCACGGGCGTGGTGGATGCTCCGTGTCATGGGACATGCCGATGTGAAAGTGCTTGATGGCGGCCTCGCCGCATGGACGGACGCCGGCGGAGCGCTCGAAGACCTGCCTCCTGTGGCGGTCGAACGGCATTTTACGCCACGCGTACGCGCTGACCTCATAAAGACGGCTGAACAGGTTCTCGACGCCAACGGAATGCCGGTTCTCGATGCACGCCCGGCTGACCGTTTTTACGGGCGGGCACCCGAACCACGCGCTGACCTGCGATCTGGCCACATCCCGGGCAGTACGAGTGTGCCGTCAGACTCGTTGATGGGCGCAGACGGGAAGATGAAGTCCGCAGAGGCCCTGAAAGAGGTCCTCCCAAACGGAGAAGAGCCGGTGATCTGCACGTGCGGGTCAGGCGTGTCTGCGGCTGTCATTGCACTCGCTCTGGCTCGGATCGGTAACTACAATGCGTCCGTCTATGACGGCTCATGGTCTGAATGGGGTGCCAACGCCGACCTGCCAATTGCGACGGATGCAGGGTGACGGACCGGAAACTGCCCACGTCGCTGATACACCTGCCCGGCAAACCCAGGCGGCGGACGGTCAACCCGCCCATCGAACGCGCGTCGACGGTCCTGTTCGATACTGAAGAGGCCCTCTACGGGCCGAAACCGACCTATGGACGGCTCGGCCTGCAGGTGCACCGCGAACTTGAAGAGGCGCTCTGTCTGGTCGAGGGGGCTGACTTCGCGCAACTTGCACCGTCCGGCCTGACAGCCTGCGCCATGGCAATTGCCAGCATTGTCCGGTCCGGCGATCATATTCTGATATCCGACAGTCTCTACGGCCCGACGCGAAGGTTCTGCGAACGTCGTCTGGCAAACATGGGGGTCACGTCCACGCGTTTCGCCCCGCGTGCATCCGGCGAGATTGATGGGCTGGTACAGGACAACACCACCGCGATACTTCTTGAAGTCCCCGGATCGCTGACATTCGAGGTGTCTGACACGCCGGCGATCGTGAAGCTGGCTAAGGAACGCCGCCTGAACACTGTGTTGGACAACACCTGGGGCGCTGGCGTCCACCACCGCCCGCTGGATCTCGGTGTGGATATCTCCGTGCAGGCCTTGACCAAGTACCCGGTCGGCCATGCCGATGCCTTTGGCGGTGTTGTTCTGACCAGCAATAAGGGCCTTGCGGCCCGGATCAATGCGACAGCTGAAGACTGGGGGCTCTCCCTCGGACCGGAAGACGCCTACACCGCGCTTCGGGGCTTGAGGACGTTGCCCACGCGTCTGAAGGCGCATGAGCGCGCGGGCCTGACCGTTTCAGAATGGCTTCAGGGGCACGACAAAGTGCATGAAGTCCTGAACCCTGCCCTGCCGTCGCATCCTGATTATGAGATCTGGCAGCGTGACTTTTCGGGCTCGAATGGTTTGTTCGGCGTCGTCCTAAAGCCCTGCAGCAAGGCGTCGGTCGATGCGATGATTGGGTCGCTCTCGCTCTTTCGGCTCGGCTTCTCATGGGGCGGCTTCGAAAGCCTGCTGATCCCCTGTGATGAGCAATTAACCCGACTGGATACAGATTGGACGTCGCAGATGCCCGGGCCGCTTCTGCGGCTGCATATCGGTCTGGAAGATACCGATGATCTGATTTCCGAGCTGGATCAGGCCTTCGCGCATTTGTCTGAATAGGCCGGCCGCTGGCGACCCCTGCAGGACTTGAACCTGCAACCGTCGGATTAGAAGTCCGGTGCTCTATCCAGTTGAGCTAAGGGGCCCCATGACACGCCTTTTCAAGGGCGCGGTCAGTGCGTCCAGGGCTGCTTCCGATCGGCGGAGAAGTTTTCGCTGTAGGACTTCACCAGACGCTTGGTCTCGCGCGCCTCATCGACTGTGAAGGTCAGGCCTTCGCGCTTGGCATATGCGATTGCCGCGTCGCGGCTCTCGAAGGCCATGCGAACCTGTGAACTCGTATCGGAAATACTGGTCCAGCCCATAAGGGGATCGGAGGTGCGCCGGCCTTTGTTGAGGAGTTCCAGAACCCAACCGCCGGATTTCGCGCGCCCGGCCTGCATGGCGCTTTTGCGGGGGCGGTAAATGCGTGCGTCCATGGTCGCCTCGTGAAAATGGTCGGAGCGATAGGATTCGAACCTACGACCCTCTGGTCCCAAACCAGATGCGCTACCAGGCTGCGCCACGCTCCGGAGTCCCGTACTAATGGCGAAAACGGGCAAGACAACCCCTTTTTCCGCTTGTCGGCAGCGACAATTAGGTCTGCGGGCCCTACTTCGGCTTTCGCCGGATCAATCTGAACACGGCATCGGCCCGTCCGCACGGCCGCCGACCGTCTCGCATCATGTCCGCGCTTACATGAACAACGTCATCTCGCGCGGCAGAAACGCGCGGTCGCGCTTCCAGCCAGGCTCCCTCGGGAACGATATCGAGAAAGCTCATCGTGAGTTTCAGCGTAACCGACATGGACCGGGCTTCATGCCAGACCGCCCAGGCCAGTGCGCCGTCGGCAAAGGCGGAAGCCATGCCCCCATGCAGGAAGCCCATGCTGTTGCAGTGGCGGTCGAGGACGATCAGACCGGATCTCAGATCGTCTTTACCGGTCGCTCGATAAACAGGCCCGTTATGCAGGGTGAACGGGCCTCGGGAGGAAGAAAGCTCAAATCCGGCCGGCGGTGTAGCGTCTGCGCTACTCGTCATCCGAGGTCGCAAATATCGGATGATCGACCGTGGCACCCGGCTCAATGCCCAATTCAGCCGCGCGACCGCCATTCAGCTCAAGCACGCCTTTGACCGGCACGCCCGGATTGATACGCCTCTCAGATCCCGGCACCGCGTTGCGCGCAATCGCGACGACGATACCGTCTTCACCGATGAAGAGCATGTCCAGCGGCAGTGTCACGTTGCGCATCCACATGTTCGCCTCACGCGGCGTGCCGAAGTCAAACAGCATGCCGGCATCGGGTTCGAGCGTTTCACGGAACATGAAGCCTGTGGTGATCTCATCCGGTTCGTCGGCCAGTTCGACCACGAACTCATGAGCGGCGTCGCCTGACTGGACAACGACAATTTCGGTTTCCTGGGCAAAAGCATGCCCGGCCATCAATGCCAGAAGGCTCAAAACTGCGATTTTCATATGCGTCGTCTAATCGAGCGCCCGGACTGTCGCAAGGCCGTTAGGCCGCTCAATCAATCGCCTTCACGCCGCCAACATACTTGCCCTTCGCGCCCGTATGGATCGAGACAGTCAGTTCGTCGCCGGGTTCGAGGCTTTCATAGCCAGCATCGCGGGCCACGACAGCGTGGATGAATATGTCTTCGTCGGAGTCCGCCAGTTGCACGAAACCGTATCCCTTCGTGCGGTTGAACCATTTCACCACAACTGAGGTAAACTCGTCCTGTTCGTCTGTAGCGGCAGCCTTCGCGCGAGGCGGGTCCATCTCGATGATGTTGACGGCCTGCCAGCCTTTGTCGCCCTGGATCGCATCACAAACGATGTTGGCACCTTCATCTGCAAAGCTCTCGCCGTACTGGCGCAAGGCGCTGATATGCAGAAGGACGTCCCCGCCAAACGAAGATGCGGCGGCGCTTGTCGGCACCACGAATCCGTATCCCTTGGCAGTATCGAACCATTTGACGGTACCGATCACACGGACGGTTTCCGGTTCCACCTCGGCATCATCTTGCTTCGCAACTTGTGACATCACCCAAAATCCCCTGAAGAATTAGGCTATGCGTCTGTCGCGGAATTGTCACCCGCCCAAGACATCGACAACACGAAAAAATGCAAGCGTGTCGAAAAAGTGGCACTCCCTAGGGGAATCGAACCCCTCTTTCCAGGTTGAAAACCTGGCGTCCTAACCGATAGACGAAGGGAGCGCTCGGTTGGAGAAAGCGGATATAACGGCGCGCGGATGAACACGCAAGCGGTGTTATGTATCATATGGGTGCGGCGTCGATGACCTCCATCTGTACGCGCCGTCGCCCGTTCCATTCATCCGCCTTGAGCCGTCCGACAATATGAAGCCTCGCCCCATTCACCACGGCATCGCCGAGGGGGGTGTCTTTGGTTCGCCAGGCTATGCATTCGAGCCGGCCGGAGCTGTCTTCGGCGACGAACTTTGTGTGATTGGTGCCGACCGTGCGGGCCCCGGTGACCATAATGTCGGCCATTGCGAAGACCGGCTGAGGCGCGCCGACGCCAAACGGGCTGAGCGCCTCGATCCTGTCGATGAAATCGGTGGTCGCCGCGCCGGGCGATGAGACAGCGTCGATGAACAGTTCAAGCGCCGCGGCGCGTTCTTCGGAGAACGCCGCCATGTGATGGGTCATCCAGTCGTCAAAGGCCCCCAGTTGTTCCGGTTCGAGGCTAAGCCCGCCGGCCATGGCATGACCGCCTCCGGAGAGGATCACGCCCTCTTTCGCGGCAACCGCAATCGCGTCGCCAATGTTCACGCCGCGCACAGACCGCGCAGAGCCTTTGGCAACAGGGCCGAGGCCCTCCCCCCAGCCGATCACGATGCTTGGCAGGTGAAAACGGTCTTTGAGCCGCCCGGCGACAATGCCGATCACACCGGGATGCCACCCTTCCCCGCTGGCGATGAGAATACCCCTGTCAGGATCACGCTCCAGCGCTTTCGAAGCCTGTGTGGAAGCCTCTTCAAGAATGGCGGCTTCAACGGCTTTTCGCTCATCATTGAGCGCGTGCAGTCGCTCCGCGAGCGCAATTGCTTCTGCACGGTCGTCTGTCGCCAGCAGCTTTGCCGCCAGCCACGGGTCGCCGACGCGTCCGCCCGCATTCAGGCGCGGGCCGAGCATGAAGGTCGCGTGATAGACGGTCTCGATTGCTCCGATTCCCGATACATCGGCTAAGGCCCTCAAACCGGGATTGGCGTTTCGACTCATCACTTTAAGGCCCTGCTTGACGAAGGCTCGGTTGACGCCCTCGAGCGGTGACATGTCGCAAAGCGTGCCGAGCGCGCAGAGATCCAGCCATTGAAGCGGGTCCGGCAGACCGCCCTCTGGCTCAACGCCGCGCGCACGGGCGATCTTGTTGATGGCGGCAAGAAACACGAACACCACGCCCGCAGCAGCAAGGTGCCCGCAGCCTGAGGTGTCATCGGCCCGGTTTGGGTTCACCAGTGCCGCGCTCGGCGGTGGCGCGCCCTGCATCAGGTGATGGTCCAGCACGATTACCGGCAGGCCAATCTCATCGGCGGTTTCCAGGGCCTGTACAGCCGCTGCCCCGCAATCCACCGTGATGACGAGTTCGGCACCTGACTTTTGAAGTGCCCGGAAAGCCTCTGGCGATGGCCCGTATCCTTCTTTCAGGCGGTCCGGGACATAGAGGCCAAGGTCGCGGCCCCAAACGCGAAAGTATCGGCTGAGAAGTGCCGAGGAGGTTCCGCCATCCACGTCATAGTCAGCAAAGACCGTAACCGCCCGCCCGTCCTGAATGGCGTCGAGGACAAGTTCGGCGGCCTTTTCCATATCGGCAAAGCTGAACGGGTCTGGAAACAGGGCCCGAAGCGTTGGGTTCAGGTATGTGTCGACGCCCTCTGCTTTGACGCCGCGAAGCGCCAGCAGACGGGCAAGTGTGTCGTTGCCGCCGAGTTGTGCTGACAGCGCACGTACATCGATCTCTTCTGGCGCAGCGAGGTGCCAGAAGCGCCCTGTCAGAGAGTCAGAGACGTCGAATAGATTGTCGTGGGATGGCGCTTCGGTCGCCATCCGGTCAGGCGGGCCGTTTGGACCGGATCATTCGAACGGCACCGTCAGCTGAAGACATGACCAGCGTGTGGGTTTGAACGCCTTTTGCATCCGTGCGGACACCTTCCAGCAGGTCGCCATTGGTGACGCCCGTGGCGCAGAAGACCGTTTCATCAGAGGCGAGTTCGGACAGATCATAAGTGCGGTCGAAATCGGTGATGCCGACGCGGCTGGCGCGGGCACGCTCATCATCATTACGGAAGACCAGACGGCCCTTCATCTGGCCGCCGACGCATTTCAACGCGGCTGCCGCAAGCACTCCTTCCGGCGCGCCGCCGGACCCGACATAGAGATCGATGCCGGTGGCTGGATCTGTCGTGTAGATAATACCTGCCACGTCTCCATCCGTAATCAGGCGAATGCGGGCACCTGCCGAACGTAGGCTTTCGATCGTATCGGCGTGACGCGGGCGATCGAGGACACAGGCCGTCATTGAGCCGACGTCGACGCCCTTGGCCTTGGCGAGTTCGCCAATCACTTCGGCGGGTGTTGTGTCGAGGCTGACAATGTCATCCGGATAGCCGGGGCCGACGGCGATTTTTTCCATGTAGGTGTCTGGTGCGTGAAGCAACCCGCCGCGTGGCGCGATGGCAAGAACGGCGAGTGCGTTCGCCATGGCTTTCGCGGTCAGTGTGGTGCCTTCAAGCGGATCAAGCGCGATATCAATCTCCGGCCCCGTCCGCGTGCCGACTTCCTCGCCGATATAGAGCATTGGCGCTTCGTCGCGTTCGCCTTCGCCGATCACGATCCGGCCTTTGAAGTCGATATCGTTGAAGGCCGTGCGCATGGCGTCGACGGCGGCCTGATCGGCGGCCTTTTCATCCCCGCGCCCAACAAGGGTCGATGCGGCGACGGCAGCTTTCTCGGTGACGCGGACCATTGCGTCCGCGAGATCAGGCGTAAGGATACTTGTCATGGCATTGCACTCCTGCGGCTGACTCGCCGCTTATGATTCTTATTAGGCTGCTGCTTCGATACGGATGAGAAGCGGTGCGTCAATGGGGCTGGAAAGCCCGTCGAGTCTCTCACGGGCCGCGTTAATCTCAGCGTTTGAGCAAACATGTGTGACAATCGCAATCGGCGCAGCGCCGTTTTCATCAGCTGAATCCTGCATCAGCTTGTCGACAGAGACGCCCTCTGCAGCGAGGGCCTCGGTCAATTCAGCCAGTGCACCCGAGCGATCCTGAAGGCGTACCCGCAGGAAGTAGGCCGAGCGCTCATCTGTGATCTCGGTCGTGAAGGGTCGACCGGAATGGTGGTCCGCGCGCCCGAATGCAGGTCTCGCGGATGGCGTGAAAAGCTTGGCAATATCGCCCATCACGGCGCTTGCTGTCGGGCCTGCCCCAGCTCCGGGGCCCGTCAGAACAACAGCACCAAGGGGTTCACCCTCAACCCGGACGGTGTTGAGGCTGCCATTGACGCGCGCCAGCGGATGTTCATGCGGCAACGCCATCGGGGCAACACGGCAGACGACACCATTGTCCGTCAGCACACCCTCAGCGATCAGCTTGATGCGATAACCGAGCCGGTCTGCGAAGGTCAGATCCAGCAATTCAACGTTCTCGACGCCCTCAACAGAGACCTTGGAGAAATCCAGATCCGCCGAGAATGCGATCGCAGACAGAATGGCAGCCTTGTGGGCCGCATCCATCCCGGAAACGTCGAAGGTTGGATCAGCCTCCGCATATCCAAGCTTCTGAGCCTCTGACAGGACTTCTTCATAAGACCGGCCGGTCTTCAGCATCTCGGTTGTCAGGAAGTTGCAGGTGCCGTTCAGAATGCCGGAGACGCGGCTAACCTGAACCGCAGAAAGCGAGTCCCGCAGCGCGCGAACAACCGGAACGCCGCCGGCGACCGCAGCCTCGAACAGAAGATCAACATTGTTCTCGCTTGCGAGATCCGCCAGCGCGGACCCGTGCAGCGCGATCAGGGCCTTGTTCGCCGTGACGACCGGCTTTCCGGCTTTCAGGGCTGTCTCGACAGCAAACTTCGCGGGTCCATCGGAGCCGCCCACCAGTTCAACGAAGACATCAATGTCTTCGTCTTCGGCCAGCGTGGCGGCATCGTCGAACCAGCGATAGCCGGAGATATCGGCATTGCGATTGCGCCCGCGACTGCGCGCGGACACGCCGGTTACTTCCACCGGGCCCGGCAGGCGTAGCTTGTCCTGTTTTTCGACAAGATCAATGAGGCCGCAGCCCACATGGCCGAGGCCGGCGATTCCAAGACGCAATGGCTTCAAAGCCGGTTCCTTCCCCTGCTCCGGCGGATCAGGCCGCAGCGATTTCGTTGATGCCGCGCGCTTCCAGAAACTTTCTGATGTTGCGCGCCGCCTGGCGGAGCCGCTGCTCGTTCTCTACGAGACCTATGCGGACATAGCCTTCTCCGTGCTCGCCAAAAGCAGCGCCCGGAGAAACGGCGACGTGCGCCTCTTCGATCAGTTGGAGCGAAAATTCAAGGCTTCCGAGCGCGCGCAGGGCCGGCGGGATCGGGGCCCATGCGAACATTGAGGCGCGTGGGCTCGGGATACGCCAGCCAGCACGGGTGAAGCTCTCTACAAGCGCATCGCGCCGGGACCGGTAAGTCTCGCGCATCTCTTCGACGCAGTCGTCGGGGCCGTCGAGCGCGGCGCAGGCGGCGACCTGAATAGGCGTGTAGGCACCATAGTCGAGATAGGATTTCACACGGGCCAGCGCGCCAATCAGGCGTTCATTGCCAGCGACAAAGCCGACGCGCCAACCGGCCATGGAGTAAGTCTTGGAGAGCGTGGTGGTTTCGACAGCGATGTCTCGCGCGCCGTCAATCTGGAGGATCGAGGGCGGCTGTTCGTCGAAGTAAATCTCATTGTAGGCGAGATCCGACAGAATCCAGAGATCGTGTTTCTTGGCGAAGCGGACGGCCTCCCGATAGAAATCGAGGTCGACGACTTCCGCAGTCGGGTTTGACGGATAGCAGAGCACCATCGCCGTTGGCGGCGGAACCGAATGGTTCACAGCCTTTCCGAGGCTTGAGAGATACTGCTCTGGAGTCAGCGCTGGCACGTTCCGAATGGAGGCCCCGGCCATGATGAAGCCGAACGAATGGATCGGATAGGATGGGTCCGGAGCGAGGATCACATCACCGGGGGCGGTCATGGCCTGTGCGAGGTTGGCAAAGCCTTCCTTCGAGCCCAGCGTGACAATCACTTCCCGGTCCATGTCGAGCGTCACGTCGAAGCGTCGCTTGTAATAACCAGCGAGCGCCCGGCGCAGGCCGGGAATGCCGCGCGAGGAAGAATAGCGGTTCGTGCCCGGTTTCTGAGCCGTCTCGGTTAGCTTATCGATGATGTGCTGCGGCGTCGGCAGGTCCGGATTGCCCATGCCGAGATTGATGATATCGGCCCCTTCCGCTCGAAGCGTGGCGGCCTTGCGGTTCACCTGTTCGAACACATAGGGCGGCAATCGCCTGATTTTATGGAACTCGCCGTTCATGACCGTCTCCTTGACGGGTGTTTTCAACCGCCTGCGGTGTATTTGTCAAAGACTGATCTGAGTGCTTCGATTTCTTCGTCCGTCAGGATGTCTGGCGGGGTCGATACTGGATCGAAGCGCGCCATCAGCGACGCCTGCAATTCGTAGATCTCTTCGGTGGATGTCGGAGAGGCTGGTTCAGCGCGGGGATGCGCCAAAAACGCGATTTCTGCCGTGCCGAGACTGTCCTGCTCGACGTTCAGGTCCTTGCCGGGGCGCGTGTTTTCATCGAGCCGGGGGATGGCTGCGACGTTCGGATAGCCTTCGCCGCGGATCTCCACCCGGCGTTCGGTGTACCAATCCGGCGCATCGGCAACGAGCCCGCGCACCCGATCGACCGATCCGGCGCAGCCACCCAGAAGGGCAACGAGGGCTAAAGTCCTAACAAACATCAGTTAATTTCGTCCCGAGACTCACTAATTCCAAATACCCTGCTACTATACGAGTTGTCGCACAGAAGGGCGAGATTAAGGCTAATGGCAGGTAAACAGACCAACGGCAAAGACCGTTCTCCGTCCCTCTCGGAACTTTTGGCCAGCCGCCCTCCAGAACAATTGCAAGCGCTTTCATCGACCATGGCCGAAGCCATGTCTGAGAGCCAGTCGCTGATCAGCGATGTGATCGGGTTCGGGTCTACCGGCACGCAAAACCCCGCCAACGACCCTGTCGCCGCGTCGAAAGCCCTATCCAAGGTCGGCCGGTCCCTGCTCGCCCACCCGGACCGGCTCGCGAATGCGAATGCTGAACTGATGCGGGGCTGGTTCGAACTCTTTCAGGGATTCATGACGGGCAACCTCGATGAGGCTGAGCGCGATCGCCGATTCTCCGATCCGGAATGGTCCGAGAACCCGATGTTCGATTTCATGCGCCGGGCCTACAAACTGAACTCCGACTGGATGATGGCGCTCGTCGACAGCGCGACCGAGCTGGAAGAGGCCGACCGCAGAAAAGCCAAGTATTATGGACGGCTGACAGTCGATGCCTTTGCGCCGACGAATTTCTTCGCGAGCAATCCCACCGCCCTCAAGGCCATGCTGGAGAGTGGCGGGTCCAGCGTTGTTGAAGGGCTTCGTCAGGCGCGGACGGACATCAAGCGCGGCGGCGGCAAGCTCTCCATCAGCCAGACAGATGAGACACCGTTCGAGGTCGGCAAGAACATCGCCACCGCCCCCGGCAAGGTCGTGTTCCGCAACGACCTGATCGAGCTCATCCAGTATGCACCAACAAAGAAGAAGACGCGGGAGCGCCCGCTGCTGATCTTCCCGCCCTGGATCAACAAGTTTTACATTCTCGATCTCCGTGAGGAGAATTCGATGATCCGCTGGCTCGTCAACAAGGGCCTGACGGTTCTGGTTGTATCATGGCGGTCTGCCGACGATGTGACCAAGGATTACACGTGGGACGATTATGTCGAGAAAGGCATCCATGCCGCCTTGGACGCCGCGCTTGAGGCGACGGGTGCCGAGGATCTCAACACGGTCGGATATTGCATCGGCGGGTCCCTGCTCTCCGGCACGTTGGCGCGCATGGCCCAGACCGATGACACCCGGATTGCATCGGCCACCTTCTTCGCCTCGCAGTCGGACTTCGAGAAAGCCGGCGAACTGCTGATCTTCACCGATGGCGAGGCCCAGCAGACCATCTCGACGATCATCGATGAGCATGATGGGATCATGCCAGGCGAATACATGGCCGAGACGTTCAACTGGCTCCGGCCGGTCGATCTTGTGTGGCGCTATGTCGTGGACAATTACATGATGGGCAAGAAGCCGCGCCCGTTCGATCTGCTCTACTGGAATGCGGACCAGACCAACATCCCCGGCCCGACTCACAGAACTTACATTCAGCGCTTCTATGGCGAGAACGCGCTCGCAAAAGGCGAGTTCGAGATTCTCGGCGAGCGCGTCGATCTTTCCGACGTGAAGATCCCCGTCTTTGTGCAGTGCAGCCGGGACGATCACATCTGCCCGTATGAGTCGGTCTATCGCACGGCGAAGGTCTTTGGCGGCGACACCACATTTGTGATGGCTGGCTCCGGCCATATCGCAGGCGTGGTCAATCACCCCGACGCAAACAAGTACCAGCACTGGGTCCGCAAGGATCTGCCCGGCGATGCCGATGAGTGGCTGGGCGACGCAGAAGAGATACCCGGCTCATGGTGGCCGACATGGTGGAAATGGCTGAAGAAGAATTCCGGCGAGAAGATCCCGGCGATCGAGCCCAAGGATTGCGGTCTCGGCGATGCTCCCGGGACTTACGTGAAGTCGCGCCTGGAAGACATCGCCCAGGAACGGAAGAAGGCTGGCAAGGCCAAGTCGACCGCCGGCAAGAAGGCCTCAGCCAAGCGCCGCAAGGCCACCGCCAAGGCCTGATCCTTCCGGCAGGCCAAGCGCGAGATTGAGATTCTGCACTGCTGCACCGGACGCGCCCTTGCCGAGATTGTCGAGAATGGCGACCAGCCGCGCCTGCCGCATCTCATCATTGCCGAGCACGAACAGGCGAAGACCGTTCGTCCCGTTCAGCGATTGCGGATCCAGTGCCTCGACCGTTCCCGCTGCGCCTTTCCGCTTCTGTTGAAGCTCCGCGGTTGCTTCTGCGTCCACCACATCAATGAAGGGCTCTCCCGAATAGGCGACGGTGAGGACCGACCGCAGGTCGGAGGTGGTGACGACCTCTGGTAGGGCCCAGAGCTGGAGCGGGATATCGATGATCATCCCCTGCTCGAACGCGCCGACGGCCGGGGCAAAGAGAGGCGGATGCTTCAGCCCCGAATACTGCGTCATTTCCGGGATATGCTTGTGCGCAAGCGTGGCTGCATATGTGCGGAGCGGATCGCCCTTGCCGTCCTTGTATTCAGCAATCAGGCCCTTCCCGCCGCCGCTGTAGCCTGACACCGCATTGACCGTGATCGGAAAGACAGCGGGCACGAGCCCGGCGGCAATCAGAGGGGCGAGCAGTGCAATCGTCCCGGTGGGATAACAGCCCGGATTCGAGATACGCTTTGACGCCGAGATCGCCGACCGCTGATGCGGAGCATACTCGGCGAAACCGTAGGTCCATTCGTCTGCCACGCGATGCGCCGTGGAGGCATCGATGATGGCGGTTTCAGGGTTGGTGACGAGCTTGACGGCTTCGCGGGCGGCATCATCCGGCAGGCACAGGATCACCGCATCGGCGTCGTTCATCAGCGCTGAGCGCGCGCCGGCATCCTTGCGCAGGTCCGGATCGATTGACATGAGTTCCAGATCGTCCCGGCCTTTCAGCCGATCGACAATCTGCAGGCCTGTGGTTCCGGCTTCGCCATCAATGAAAACTTTTGGGAGAGACATCTTGTTGCTCCGAATAGAAAACGGGCGCCTCGTTTCCGAAGCGCCCGCTGAACAAACCCGAGTTCGCTCGTTGATCTAACGCTTCGAGAACTGGAAGCTGCGGCGCGCTTTCGCACGGCCATATTTCTTGCGTTCCACAGTACGCGGGTCACGTGTCAGGAAGCCATGCGGCTTGAGAACCGAGCGAAGGCTCGGCTCATACGCGACAAGTGCGCGTGTGATGCCGTGGCGGATCGCGCCAGCCTGACCGGACAGGCCGGAGCCCTTTACGGTGCAGATAATGTCGAATTGAGTGCGCCGGTCGGCTTCGATCAGCGGTTGCTCGATAACCATGCGCAGGACCGGGCGAGCAAAGTACTGCTCCTGATCCTTGCCATTGATGGTGATCTTGCCGGAGCCGGGCTTAATCCAGACGCGGGCAACAGCAGATTTCCGGCGGCCTGTACCGTAAGCGCGGCCGAATTCGTCAATCTTGGGTTCGACGGGGGCAACGACCAGCTCTTCGCCGGCAGGTGCGCCTTCGAGCGCGCCGAGATCTTCGAGGGATTGTGCAGTATCAGACATGTATTAGGCCGATCTCGTATTTTTCGAATTCATCGACTTGAAATCGACGGACTCAGGATTTTGAGCTTCGT